>CAZCEE010000105.1:0-7518 GCA_964497165.1 uncultured Schumannella sp.
CGGGGTGCCGCCCACCGACAAGATGTTCGCCGTCTACGCGGAGCCGCATCCGCTGATGGACGAGCAGCGCGCCTGGCTCGCCGCCTACGAGGCCTCGCTCGATGAGGGGACTCCGTGACCGTGACCGTGACCGCGACAGCGACCGAGACCCTGACCATGGCGAAGGCCCTCAACGAGGGTCTGCGTGCCGCGCTCGCCGCGAACGACCGCGTGCTGCTGATGGGCGAAGACATCGGCACCCTCGGCGGCGTGTTCCGGGTGACCGAAGGGCTCAAGGATGAGTTCGGTGAGAACCGTGTGCTCGACACCCCGCTCGCCGAGTCGGGCATCATCGGCACCGCGATCGGCCTTGCCCTGCGCGGGTTCCGACCGGTGTGCGAGATCCAGTTCGACGGGTTCATCTACCCCGGGTTCGACCAGATCACCTCGCAGCTCGCGAAGCTCACGGCGCGCAACGAGGGCAATCAGCGGTTCCCCGTCGTCATCCGCGTGCCGTACGGCGGGCACATCGGCGCGGTCGAGCACCACCAGGAGAGCCCCGAAGCGTACTTCGCGCACACCGCCGGTCTGCGCGTCGTCTGCCCGGCCACCCCGCACGACGCGTACTGGATGATCCAGCAGGCGATTTCGAGCGACGACCCGGTGCTGTTCTTCGAACCGAAGAGCCGCTACTGGCCCAAGGGCGAAGTCAACTTGTCGTCGTCCGAGACGCCGCTGCACGCCAGCCGGGTCGTGCGGAACGGAACCGACGCGACGCTCGTCGGCCACGGGGCGATGGTGACGGTGCTGCTGCAGGCCGCCGAGATCGCCGCCGAAGAGGGCACGAGCCTCGAGGTCATCGACCTGCGTTCGCTGTCGCCGATCGACTACGACCCGATCCTCACCTCGGTGCAGAAGACCGGCAGGCTCGTCGTGGCGCAGGAAGCACCCGGCCACGTGAGCGTTGGATCCGAGATCGCTGCCACGATCGCCGAACGCGCGTTCTACTCGCTGCAGGCGCCGGTGTTGCGGGTCAGTGGGTTCGACACCCCGTTCCCGCCCGCGAAGCTGGAGACCTTGTACCTGCCCGACGCCGATCGCGTGCTCGAAGCCGTCGACCGGGCACTGGCCTACTAGGAGTTTGACGATGGCGCAAGAGTTCCCGCTTCCGGATGTCGGCGAAGGTCTGACCGAGGCCGAGATCGTCTCGTGGAAGGTCAAACCCGGCGACACCGTCACGGTCAACCAGGTGCTCGTCGAGATCGAGACGGCGAAGTCGCTCGTCGAACTGCCGTCGCCGTTCGCCGGCACCGTCACCGAGCTGCTCTTCGAAGAGGGCGCCACCGTCGAGGTCGGGGCCCCGATCATCCGGGTGGCGTCGTCGGGCGGGACGATCGAACTGCAGGCGCCCGGCGACAGTGATGTCGTGGGCGAGGTCGCCGACCCGAAGGCGTCGGCGGCGGCCGAGGAGGCCGAGGAGGCCGAGAAGCCCGGGGCCGTTCTCGTCGGATACGGCGCGAAGGGCGGCCACGCGACGACGCGTCGGCGGCGTCCGGGTGCCGTCACGACGACCGTCGAGGGTGCGACCGCGGATGGCGCGAAGGCCTCGGCCAACCGGCCGACGACGACCGGATCGCCGATGCCGATCATCGCGAAGCCGCCCATCCGCAAGCTCGCGAAAGATCTCGACGTCGACATCGCGGCGATCACCGGCACCGGCCTCGGCGGCGAGATCGTGCGTGAAGACGTCGTGCGCCAGGCCGGCCAGGCGAGCGTGTTCCGCAACTTCGAGACTCCGGCGTGGCCGCAGGAACGCGAAGAGCGCATCCCGGTGAAGGGGGTGCGCAAGGCGATCGCTTCGGCGATGGTGTCGAGCGCGTTCAGCGCGCCGCACGTGAGCGTCTTCACCGACGTCAACGCGACCCGCACGATGGAGTTCGTGAAGCGGCTCAAGGAGTCGACCGATTTCGCGGGGGTTCGCGTCTCGCCGCTGCTCGTGATGGCGAAGGCGGTCATCTGGGCCGTGCGTCGCAACCCGACGGTGAACTCGACCTGGACCGACAAAGAGATCATCGTTCACCACTACGTGAACCTCGGGATCGCGGCGGCCACCCCGCGCGGCCTCATCGTGCCGAACGTGAAGGACGCGCAGAACCTCAGCCTGCGCGAGCTTGCGCAGGGACTCGAGCAGCTCACGATCACCGCCCGCGACGGCAAGACGACTCCCGCCGACATGGCGAACGGCACGATCACGATCACCAACCTCGGCTCGTTCGGGATGGACACCGGAACGCCGATCCTCAACCCCGGGGAGGTCGGAATCGTCGCCCTCGGCGCGATCAAGCAGAAGCCCTGGGTGATCGACGGCGAGGTGCGACCGGCGTGGGTGACGACCGTGTCGGCGGCGTTCGATCACCGCGTGGTCGATGGGGATGTCGCGAGCCGCTTCACCGCGGATCTCGCGTCGGTCATCGAGGAACCCGCACTCCTACTCGACTGAGCGCCGCGCCACCGGCTGCTATTGAGAACCGTTTTGACAACCGTTCTCAATATGGTTACCGTAGCGCCGTGACCCGACTCTCGCTCCCCGCCCTCGCGGCGGCCTCCGTTCTTGCTGTTGCCGGCCTTACCGGGTGTGCCACGACGTCCACCGCCGACGACGGTCGGCTCTCGATCGTCGCGTCCACGAACGTCTACGGGGACATCGCCGCACAGATCGCGGGGGATCACGCCACCGTCACGAGCATCATCACAAGCGCCGCGCAGGATCCGCACAGCTACGAAGCTTCGGCCCAGAACCAACTCGCGATCGCGGACGCCGACCTCGTGATCCGAAACGGCGGCGGCTACGACCCATTCGTCGACAGCCTGGTCGACGCTTCGGGCAACGACGGCGTCGTGCTGCTCGACGCAGTCGAGATCTCGGGCCTCGCCGCTGACGAAGCTGTAGCTGACGACGGCCATGGCCACATCGAGGGCTTCAACGAGCACGTCTGGTACTCCTTCGAGGCGATGGACGCCCTCGCGCAGGAACTCGCGGCGCAGCTCGGTGACCTCGATGCCGCGAACGCCGACAGCTACCGGGCCAACTACGAGGGCTTCGCGGCCGACCTCGGCGCGCTCGAGCAGCGAGCCCACGACCTGCACGAGGAGTTCGAAGGCACCGGCGTCGCGATCACCGAGCCGGTGCCGCTCTACCTGCTCGCCGAACTGGGCCTCGACAACATGACCCCCGACGAGTTCTCCGAAGCCATCGAAGAGGGCGCGGACGTGCCGCCGCTCGTGCTCGACGAGACGCTGCAGCTCTTCACGACTGGCGCGGTCGGACTGTTGGCCTACAACGAGCAGACCGCGGGGGCCGAGACCGATGAGGTACGCGCCGCGGCCGAGGCGGCCGGCATCCCGGTGGTCTCGTTCACCGAGACCCTCCCGGATGGCGCAGACTACCTGTCGTGGATGACGGACAACCTCGAGGCCGTCGCCGCAGCCCTGAGTTGATCCTCGAGATCGAGCACGGGGCTCTCGGCTTTGGCGACCGCACCCTGTGGCACGACCTGAACCTGCGGGTCGAGCCGGGAGAGTTCCTCGCGGTGCTCGGCCCGAACGGGTCGGGCAAGACGAGCCTGCTGCGCACGATCCTCGGGATGCAGCGACTGGATGCTGGCACCGCGCGACTCCTCGGAGAGCCGATCCGCGGCGGCGACCGGCGCATCGGCTATGTGCCGCAGCAGAAGATCCTGCCGCCCGGCACCCCGCTGCGCGGCCTCGACCTCGTCGCCCTCGGTGTCGACGGTCACCGTTTCGGCGTTCCGGTGAGCCGCGCTGCCGATCGCGCGCGGGCCGCCGAGCTGATCGCGGATGTCGGGGCGGCCGGCTACGCGGACCGGCCGGTCGGCCTGCTTTCCGGGGGTGAGCAGCAGCGCTTGCGAGTTGCGCAAGCCCTCGCCGGCGACCCCGTGCTGCTGCTGTGCGACGAACCACTGTTGAGCCTCGACCTGCACAATCAGCGCGGCGTCGCCGAGCTGATCGATCGCCGACGCCGCGAACACGACACGGCCGTAGTGTTCGTCACCCACGATGTCAACCCGGTGCTCGGACTCGTCGATCGGGTGCTCTATCTCGCGAACGGGCGGTTCCGCGAGGGAACGCCCGACGCGGTGCTGCGCAGCGACGTGCTGAGCGACCTCTACGGAACTCCGGTCGACGTCATCCGCACCGGCGGCCGGGTCGTCGTCGTCGGCGGACTCGAGCACGCGCACCACGAGGAGGTCGGGCCGTGATCCCGTTCCTCGTCGCCGGCCCCCTCGACGACCTGTGGGACCAGATGTTCTCGTTCGAGAACTACGGCCGCCTGCTCGCGCTCGTGCAGAACTCGATCATCGCGGCCGCCATCCTCGGCATCGTCGGCGGTCTCATCGGGGTCTTCGTCATGCAACGCGACATGGCGTTCGCCGTGCACGGCATCAGCGAGCTCTCGTTCGCCGGAGCCGCCGGGGCTCTGCTGCTGGGCGCGAACGTCGTCGCCGGGTCACTCGTCGGGTCGCTCATCGCGGCGGCACTGATCGGGTTGCTCGGCGCGCGCGCCCGCGACCGCAACTCGATCATCGGCGTGCTCATGCCCTTCGGCCTCGGCCTCGGCATCCTCTTTCTGGCGCTGTACCCGGGACGCAGCGGCAATAAGTTCGGCCTGCTGACGGGCCAGATCATCGCCGTCGACTTCGACCAGCTCGGCCTGTTAATCGGGATCGCGGTGTTCGTGCTCGCCGTGCTGCTCGTCATCTGGCGGCCCCTCGCCTTCGACAGCGTCGACCCGGAGGTCGCTCGGGCGCGTGGAGTGCCCACGCGGACGGTCTCGCTGCTGTTCATGCTGCTGCTCGGGCTCACCGTCGCGGTCTCGGTGCAGATCATCGGGGCCCTGCTCGTGCTCGCCCTGCTCGTCACCCCCGCGGCCGCCGCCCTGCGGGTGTCGTCGTCGCCGCTCGTCGTGCCTCTGCTCAGCATGACCTTCGGGCTCGTCTCGGCGGTGGGCGGCATCCTGCTCGCGCTCGGCGGCTCGCTGCCGATCAGCCCGTACATCACGACGATCTCCTTCGCGATCTACCTGGTTTGTCGCATTGTCGGCAAGGTAAGGACTGGCAGAGTGGCACGCGCGCTGGAGCATGGAGCGAGGGCCATTTCTGGCCCTCGCCGCGACGCCAGCGCCGCGCGCCGTCTCGGCGCGCGGGTACGGTAGGGCGAAATGAAGCGGAACACCTGGCAACGCGAGGCGGTGCGCGAGGCACTCGGCGGATCCGAAGGCTTCGTCAGCGCGCAGTCACTGCACGCCTCGCTCAAGGGTGCAGGTTCCACCGTCGGACTCGCGACCGTGTACCGCGCCCTCGCCGACCTCGCGACCGAAGGGGAGGCCGACTCGCTGCAGCAGGACGGCGAGAGCCTCTACCGCGCCTGCACCCCGGGCATCCATCACCATCACCTGATCTGCCGCTCGTGCGGCACGACCGTCGAGATCGCGGCCGACGAGGTCGAGCAGTGGGCGCAGACCGTCGCCGCCCAGCACGGCTTCACCCGCCCGCAACACGTCGTCGACGTCTTCGGCTATTGCCCGAACTGTTCGCGCACGGCAGGATGACGCGGAAGCGCCGTCAACCTCGAAGCGGCTCGCAACCGTCGGAGTGACATGACGATTTCTCGCCGCGCCCTCCTGGCCGTTGCCGTGCTGCCCCTCCTCCTCGCGGTGTCGGCCTGCGGCGGCGCCGGCACCCCGACGCCTGCGCCGACGGCAAGCAGCACAGCCACGGCTACCCCCACCGGCACCGCGACGCCCGACGATTCCGGCGACGAGACGCCCACGCCCGACCCGGTCGAGGCCGCCGCGGTCGTCGTGACCGGCGCGGGCCTCCGAGTCGTCGGCGACGACGGGTCGACGATGGCCGAAGGCGGCTACAGCGATGACGCCGCGACCGTCGCAGCGCTCATGGCCGACGCGCTCGGCGCCGACCCGGTCATCTCCTCGACGACCGCCGTGGGCACCGGCTGCGACGCCGACCAGACCATGTACGACTTCGGCGGCATCGTCTTGCGCACCCCCGGCTACGTGGGTTCGGTCGGCTGGATCGAAGTCGACGTCGACGGGCCAGCGACCACCGGCGGCGTGCCGATTGAGACCATCGGGGGAGTTCGGGTGGGGGCACCGCAGGCGGCTGCGCTCGCTGCGCTCGCCCCGACCGTCGATCTGTACACGCTCGGACCGCTCATCGTCGGGTACGACCGCATCAACCCCGAGGAGTCCGAATTCGACGGGATCGGGATGATTGCGGACTTCGACGGCGGCGTGCTGGAACGGTTCGTCGGCATCCACTACTTTTACGGTGACTGCTGAGCGTCGCTCACTGTCAACCCATCTGACCAGTAGGGACGTCGTGACGATATGAGGCCATCGACTCGCACCACCCGCACCGCCGCCACTCTCGTTCGTTCGGCAGTCGTCGCCGGGGTTCTGCTACTCGGGGTGACCGGTTGCGTTCCGACCACCGCCACCCCGACGCCCCCCACGTCGTCGAGCGCGTCGCCCACGCCGACCCCGACGTCAACGTCGGGATCGCCGGCTTCCGAGGAGGTCGAGGTGTCGGCCGCTGTCGTCGTGATGACGGCATCCACCCTTTCGGTGTTCGGCACCGACGGCTCGACGCTCGCCTCGGTGAACTACGAGACGGATGGCGCAGCCGCCGCCGCCGAGATCGCCGAGGCGCTTGACGAGGAGCCCGTGGTGACGCCCATCCCCGGCGACGCCGAGAGCCCCTGCCCGCCCGCGACGGGCTACGACTTCGGGGGGCTGCAGCTGCGGTCGCCGGGCTCGCTCGGGTCGACCGGGTCCTACGAGGTCATCGTCACCGGCGCGACCACATCGGGCGGCATCGGGATCGAGACGATCGCCGCCCAGCGGATCGGCGCCACTCAGGCGGGCTTCGAGGCGGCAATCGGCGAATTCATGCCGCTCTATGAAACCGACACCATCCTCGGTTTCGACATCGTGAACCCGGAAGCGCACGAGTGGGATCGCATCGGCGCCTACGCCGAGTTCTCCGGCGGCACGCTCGTCTACCTGGCGGCACCCAACCAGCTGGGCTTCGTCGGCAGCTGCGCCTGACGTCGGCGACCGCTCCTGAGCTTGGCGGCGCGGGCATCCTCACGTAGTATCGACAAGTTGTCCCGGAAACGGGGCTTCTTGTACGTGCCGCCAAGCCTGCTGCGTTGTTGAGAAGCGGGCGGGTGGTTCACGTGCCGACAAGTGACCTTGGGTGAAGCGATCGCTTCACGGTAGCTCGGTGGATGTCGTCTTCGGACGGGTTCGCCCAGATTTGGAGGAACCATGGCAGCCGTCTGCCAGGTGACCGGAGCCGTTCCCGGTTTCGGACACAACATTTCGCACTCGCACCGCCGCACGAAGCGTCGCTTCGACCCGAACGTGCAGAAGAAGAAGTACTACGTGCCGTCGCTCAAGCGCACTTCGTCCTTCTGGGGGTCGAACGTACCCTGGGC
>CAZCEE010000106.1:0-7449 GCA_964497165.1 uncultured Schumannella sp.
TAGACGCCCGAGACGCCCGGAATCGCGGCGGCGATCGCGCCCGCGTTCGAGACGTAGTCGTCGAGCGTCGTGGGGACCTCAACGCCGGCCTGCGCGTACTGCGCCGTGTTGTAGAACACGACGCGCGCACCCGAGTAGTAGGGCGCGGCGTAGAGCGTGCCGTCGTAGGTGCCCGCCTCGACGAAGCCGGGGAGGAGGTCATCCCCACCGAGGTCGTCGTAGACACCGCTCAGGTCGCGGAACGCGCCGACCGACGTGAACGCGGGGGCCTGCGTGTTTCCGACCTCGACGATGTCGGGGCTGTCGTTCGACGAGAGCGCCGTGGTGAGCGTGTCGACGAGACCGGTCCACTGCTGCTCCTCGATGACGAGGGTGGATCCGGGATTCTCTTCCTCGAACGTCGCGATCAGGTAGTCACGCGCGTCCTGCGGGGTGTCAGCGCCGACGAGCCAGACGCGGATCTCGGCGGGTTCGTCACTGCCGGGGCTCGCCGAGCACCCGGCGAGGACGATCACGCCTGCGGCGACTGCCGCGGCGAGAGCGAGTTTCCTCATTGTCGTGTTTCCTTTCCTAGGGCGACGGTGCCGCAGATTGCGGGCACCCCGTTGGTGCAGTGGGATCAACTGACCCCGAGCCGACCGGAGAGCACCATGGCGGCGGCGCCGCGCATGACGATGTCCTCTCCGAGGGCGCTCCCCCGCAGTGCCAGATCGCCGTGGAATTCGGCCATCGTGCGCGAGCGGAGGGTGTCGAGGGCCGCGCGGGCGAGCGGGCCGTCGAGCAGGTGGGCGGGGCCGCTCAGCACGACCTCCGCGAGATCCAAAGCCCCGACGATCGGCGCGAGGGCGATGCCGAGTCGCTCGCCGGCGCGCGCAAGGATGTCGTCGCGTTCGTCGGGCGCGGCGGCGATTCGCGCCTCGAGGCGCGGGGTCGCGAGCCACGTCTCCAGACAGCCCCGTTTGCCGCACGCGCAGGGTTCGCCGCCGTCGGTGCCGACGACGACGTGGCCGATCTCGCCCGCCGAGAAACGCGCGCCGGAGAGGAGGGTCCCGCCAACGAGCAGCCCGGCGCCGACACCGTTGCCGATCTTGACGACCATCGTGTCGCTCAAGGCGTCGCCAAAGGAGTGCTCGGCGAGGGCTGCGACGTTGGCGTCGTTCGCGACGAGCGTTGGCAGGCCGAGCTCGTCGGTGAGCCGCTCTTGCAGGGGAAGGTCGTGCCACCCGAGGTTCGGCGCGGTGAGCACGATGCCGGCGAGGTCGACGACGCCGGGCGACCCGATGCCGACGCCGAGGATCGGCGCCGTCGCGCGGGCCGCCAGGTCACGAGCGAGGTCGATCACCTTTTCGACCGCGGCCTCGCCGGTCGCCCCATCGAGAGCCGTGGTGGCGCGATCGTGGATGCCGCCATCGAGGTCGAGCAGCGCGCCACGGAACGCGTCGTGCGCCGAGAGGTCGATGCCGAGGATGCGGAAGCCGGTGCGGTCGATGTCGACGAGAGTCGCCGGCTTTCCCGGGCGAGCCTCGTCGCGCGTGCCCTGCTCGACGACGAGGGCCTCGGAGACCAGGTCGGAGACCAGGTCGGAGATCGTCACACGGGTGAGCCCGGTTGCGCGAGCAAGGTCGGCCCGGCTCATCGCTCCCGAGGAGTAGAGGGTCTGCAGCACGAGCGATCGGTTGTGTCCTCGGGCGTGCTCGGGGAGCGACTTGGCGGTCGTCCGCAGTGAAGAGCGAGGAGGCATGCGAGTTAGTAAACCCTACGAACAAACCTTTCGCAAGGTTTGAGTGGACGGTTTACAAACTTGTTACCTGGGGTCGGAGACCAGTGCCTGCAGCAGGCTGCGCGACATGTCGTCACGCCGGTCCATGATCGGGCCGGCGCCGCCGCGGGCGAGCTGCTCGAGCCCGAGCACCGTGGCGACCGCAGCGAACGCCCGCCGCCGCGCCTCTACCGGTTCGATCCCCAGCTCGATGAGCGCGGCCGCGACGTAGGTCACCCGACGCTCGGTGACGTCGCGCACGCACTCGGTCACGCCTTCCCGCTCGGCGTCGAGGTAGAGGCTGTCTTCGCCCGGGATGCGCCGTTGCCCGATCGCGCGGAAGAGCACCTCAAGCCGTTCCCGCGGGCCGGCGGCGGCATCCGCCTCGACCATGAAGTGGTCGGTCTCTTCGCGCTCCCAGCGTTCCATCACGGCGCCGACGAGAACGGCACGGTCGGCGAAGTGATGGTAGAACGAGCCCTTCGTTGTGCCGAGGTCGCGCGCGATCGCCTCGACCCGCACTCCGCTGAGTCCCGCTTCGCGGAACCGTGCGTACGCGGCCTCGACCCAGTCGTCTTTGGTGAGACGGGTTGCGGAAGTCATAACCATACGCTACCGTACGGAACGGCATACGCCACCGTATGGAAGGACACGACATGACCACCACTTGGTCGATCGCACTGCGAGACATCCCCCGCCCCGACTACGCCGACACGACGATCGTCGCCCTCGGACCCCACAGCTCCGTCGATCCGGCCGCCTGGGCGCGTCGGCTTTTCGACTTCGAAACGATGCCGCGCTGGATCGCCGCCGCCCTTCGCCTCCGTCAGGTCGCGGTGCGGCTCATCGGCATCCCGCCCGCCTCGCGCGACGTGTTCCAGATCAGTGAACTCGGCGACGACGAGGTGCTCATCGCGGCCGACGACAGGCACCTCGACTTTCGATGCGCCGTCGCGGTCGATGAAGAGTTGCGGCTCCTGCGGGTCACGACGACCGTGCGGTTCAACGGCTGGCGTGGCCGGGTGTACTTCGTGCCCGTGCGCCTGGTGCATCCCACCGTGGTGCGCGCCATGATCCGCGGGGCCGACCGTTGGTTCGAGCGCGAATCTCGCGGTCGGTGACACGTCCAGGAAATTCAAAGGCAGAACGTCGGCTTCGGCAGGCCGAAATCTGGAAGGCTGAACCCATGGCCTCTTCCAGCACCCCTCGCGTCCTTGCCCTCGGATTCGCCGGACTCGGCGTCGCCTCCGCGCTCGCCGGCTGCACCACCGCCACCGCGGACGGCGGCACCGGTTCGGACGTCGACACCTCCGCCGAGTACGCGGACGGCACCTACACCGCCGATGGCGGCTACACCGCCCCCTCCGGCCCGGAATCCATCACCGTCGAGATCACCCTGGTCGACGACCTCGTGACGGATGTCGTCGTCACCCCGCACGCCACAGAAGGCAACCAGGCGGCATTCCAGGGGCAGTTCTCCTCGGGGATCTCCGCCGAGGTCAAGGGTAAAGACATCGACGCCCTCGCCGTCTCGCGCGTCGGCGGCTCGTCGCTCACCAGCGGCGGGTTCAATGAGGCCGTCGACGCGATCAAGGCCGACGCCCTCGCCTCCTAGCCCGTGATCGTCGACCCGCTGCCGGTCGCCTGGCGGTTCGAGGCGATCGGCACAACGTGGCGGATCGACACGCGGGATGCCCTCCCGCCCGAGGTGGCACACGCCGTCAGCGAGCGGGTGGAACGCTTCGACCGTGACTGGTCGCGCTTCCGGCCCGACTCTCTCGTGTCGCAGATCGCGGCGCGCGCCGGTCGTCACATGCTGCCCGACGACGCCGCGCCGCTCCTCGCCTTCTACCGCGAGCTCTACGACGCGACCTCGGGACGCGTCTCCCCTCTCGTCGGGCGCACGCTCGAAGCCCTCGGATACGACGCCGCCTACCGATTGCGGGCCTCGGCCGACACCCCGGCTGTTCCGTCCTGGGACGAGGCGGTCGCCTGGGACGGCGAGGCGCTCGAAACGCTGCGACCGGTGCTGCTGGATGTCGGCGCCGCCGGCAAGGGGTACCTCGTCGATCTGGTGAGCGAACTGCTCATGGATGCCGGCGTCGACGAGCACATCGTGGATGCGAGCGGCGACCTGCGCACCCGCGGAGTGCCGATGCGGATCGCTCTCGAGCACCCTCTCGACCCGAGCAAAGCCGTCGGAGTCGCCGAGGTCACCGACGGCGCGTTCTGCGCCAGTGCGACCAACCGTCGCGCCTGGGGCGATGGGCTCCACCATGTGCTCGACGCCGCGACGGGCCTGCCCACGCAAAACGTCATCGCGACCTGGGTGATCGCGCCGACCGCGCTCGTCGCCGACGGCATCGCCACAGCTCTGTTCCTTGACCCCGATCCGGAATTGGTCACCCGCGAGGGCGCGGCTTTCGCCAGAATGTGGGTTGACGGTCGTGTCGACACGTCTGACCACTTCCCAGGGGAGATGTTCGTATGACCGCTTGGCTCGACGCGCTCCTCGGACGCGTGACGATGTACCGCCTGATCGCTTATTGCCTCGGCGGCATCCAGGTGTTCGCGGTCGTGTTCAGCTTCCTCGGGGTGGTGCCGGTCGCCACGCCCCTCGCGATGGTGGTCAGTTTCGCTGTGCTCTTGGCCGCGACCTTCGGCGCGAATCTCGCGCTCGCGGCCATCTTCCGCGTCAAGTCGCAACCGACCTCGACCGTGATCACCGCACAGTTGCTCTTCTTCCTGATGTTCCCAACCCTCGAACCGCTCGGTCTGGTCGGGCTCGCGGTCGCCGGCGTGATCGCGGTGGCGAGCAAGTACCTCGTCGCGATCCGTGGTCGCCACATCTTCAACCCGGCCGCGTTCGGCGGATTCGTCGCGAGCCTGATCGGTGTCGCGGCCGGTCAGTTCTGGAAGCCGATCTGGTGGGTCGGAACCGCGTGGCTGCTGCCGCTCGTGATCGTCGCAGGATTCCTCATCCTGTTCCGCACCCGCCGGTTGCCGATGGGCGCGGTGTTCATCACCGCCGCGGCGATCGCCGGCGTGGCCTTCTACCTGATCATCGGCAGCGACGTCCCGTCGGCCGTGAGTTTCACCTTGATCAGCGCACCGACCTTCTTCCTGGCCGGGTTCATGCTCAGTGAACCGCTGACCCTGCCGCCGCGCCGCTGGCAGCAGCTGGTCTACGCGGCCATCGTCGGCGTGTTGATGTGGTCCACCTCGAGCGTCGCGATCCTCGCCAACGCCCCCGAGTTCGCCCTGTTGGTTGCCAACCTCCTCGCCTTCCTCGTGGGTCAGCGCCGCGGCATCCATCTGGAGTTCGCTGCCCGCCGCCAGCTCGGCCCGACCGCGTGGGAGTTCGACTTTCGCCCGCGGCGACCGGTGTCGTTCCGGCCCGGTCAGTTCATGGAGTTGACGCTCCCCCACGGCAAGACCGACTCCCGCGGGTGGCGGCGGGTGTTCAGTATCGCCTCAGCGCCCGGCGAGGTGCTGCGCTTCGGCATCCGGCTTCCCGAGAAGTCGAGCTCCTTCAAGCGGGCGCTGCTCGCCCTCGTACCCGGCACGAAAGTGTCGGCGACGAGCGTCGGCGGCGACTTCCTGCTGCCCGAAGATCCGGCGCGGCCGCTGCTGCTCGTCGCCGGCGGCATCGGCATCACGCCGTTCATCGGGCACCTCGAACAGGCCGCCGCAGAGTCCGGCGGGCGCGACATCGCGGTCGTCTACGCGATCTCGTCTCTCGACGACCTCGCCTACGCCGCGCAGCTCGAGCAGGCGGGGTGCCGTGTCGCCGTGGCGTCGCCCGAGAAGCCGGCCGACCTGCCCGCGGGGTGGACGTGGATCGGCCCCGACCGTCTGTCGGGCGAGTCGCTGCTCGCCGCGGTTCCGGATGCCGTGAAGCGCGACGCGTTCCTCTCCGGCCCGCCCGCGATGGTCGCCACCCTCAAGAAGGCCCTGCGTACCGCGGGGGTCCGCCACATCCACACCGACGTTTTCGTCGGGTACTGACGCGTGCTCGGCGCCGACGAACCCGACCACCGCGGCCGCACCGACTTGCACCTCACCGGTCTCGGACTCGACCGCAACCCCGGCGTGATCGTCGACGAGGTCGAACTGCTCGCGGCCGGCTGGCACGTGCTGCGCCGCACCAGCTTCCGCGAACAGGATGCCGCAGGCGCCTGGATCTCGAAGGTCGCCGAAACCTACGACCGCGGTAACGGCGCGACGATCCTGCTCTACGAACCCGAGCGACGCACCGTGCTGCTCACGCGTCAGTTCCGCTACCCGGTGTACGTGAACGACCACCCCGACGGGATGCTGGTGGAGACCGCCGCGGGACTCCTCGACGATGACGACCCCGAGACCGCGATCCGCCGCGAAGCCGTCGAAGAGACCGGCCACGAGGTCGCCGACCTCGAGCACGTCTTCGACGTCTACATGAGCCCCGGCTCGGTGACCGAGCGCATCCACTTCTACGCCGCGCGCTACTCGGCCGACACGAGCGTTCACGCGGGCGGCGGACTCGCCGACGAGGGCGAGCACATCGACGTCGTCGAGCTGCCGTTCGACGAGGCCCTCGCCGCGATCGGCACCGGCATCGTCGACGCGAAGACGATCATGCTGCTGCAGTGGGCCGCTCTGCGCGGCCCGTTCGCGTCAGCGAAACCCGCCTCGACGCGTCAGACTCGATGATGTGAGAACTCACGACCTGACGACGGACCTGACCACGCCGGGGCTTACCGAGGCCGAGGTGCTGACCCTCCGGCGCGACTTCCCGATCCTCGGCGAGACCGTGGGCGGCCATCCCCTCGTGTATCTCGATTCCGCGGCGACCTCGCAGAAGCCGCGCGCCGTGCTCGACGCAGAGCGCGACTTCCTCGAACGCCGCAACTCGGCGGTGCACCGCGGCGCACACACCCTGGCCGCCGAGGCCACCGAGGAGTTCGAGGCTGCTCGGGCCACCGTCGCCGCCTTCGTCGGCGCCGACGAAGGTGAGATCGTGTGGACCTCGAACGCGACCGAGGGAATCAACCTCGTCGCCTACGCGCTCTCTAACGCGGCATTCGGTGACGGTGACCCCGCCCTTGCGATCGCTCCGGGCGACGAGCTCGTCGTAACCGAACTCGAGCACCACGCCAATCTCATTCCGTGGCAGCAGCTCGCCCGCCGCACCGGGGCCACCCTCCGTCCCCTTCCGGTCGGCGACGACGGGGCGCTGCGCCTTGACCTCCTCGGCGACGTCATCACCGATCGCACCCGCGTGGTCGCCGTCTCGCATGTCTCCAACGTGCTCGGCATCGTCAACCCGATCGCGGAAGTTGTCGCCGCCGCCCACCGCGTGGGCGCGATCGTCGTGCTCGACGCGTGCCAGAGCGCCCCGCATCTGCCGCTCGACCTGCACGCGCTCGACGTCGACGTCGCCGCGTTCTCGGGCCACAAGATGCTCGGCCCGACCGGCGTCGGCGTGCTGTACGGCAAGCGCGCGCTGCTCGAGGCGCTCCCGCCATTCCTCACGGGTGGGTCGATGATCTCGACGGTGACGCTCGAGCGCGCCGAGTTCCTACCTCCCCCACAGCGCTTCGAGGCGGGCACTCAGCGCGTGTCGCAGGCGATCGCCCTCGCGGCTGCGGTGCGTTACCTCGACGCGATCGGGATGCCGCGCATCGCCGCCCACGATCGCCGGCTCGGGG
>CAZCEE010000107.1:0-7442 GCA_964497165.1 uncultured Schumannella sp.
TCTGGCGGTCGCCGATGATCAGCTGACGCTGGCCGCGGCCCACCGGGATCATCGCGTCGATCGCCTTGATGCCGGTCTGCATCGGCTCGTGCACGCTCTTGCGCTGCATGACGCCGGGCGCCTGCAGTTCGAGGGCGCGGCGGGTCTCGCTCTTGATCTCGCCGAGGCCGTCGATCGGCGTGCCGAGCGGGTCGACGACGCGACCCAGGTAGGCGTCGCCGACGGGAACCGAAAGCACCTCGCCCGTGCGGGTGACCTCCATCCCCTCCTCGATGCCGGTGAACTCACCGAGCACGATGACGCCGATCTCGTTCTCGTCGAGGTTCAGCGCGAGGCCGAGGGTGCCATCGGCGAAACGCAGCAGCTCGTTCGCCATCGCGCCGGGGAGGCCCTCGACGTGCGCGATGCCGTCCGCCGCGTCGACGACCGTGCCGACCTCGGTCTTCTTCGCGCCCGAGGGCTGGTAGCCCGCGACGAAGTCCTTGAGGGCGCTTCGGATCTCGTCCGGGGAGATGGTGATGTCTGCCATGGGGTTTCCTTTGGAAGTGGTCGCGGTGCGCCGGGTCAGCCGGCGAGTTGGAGTCGGAGGTCGGCAAGGCGGGCGGCGACGGTACCGTCGATCACGTCTTCACCGATCTGCACCCGCAGGCCGCCGATGACGGTCGGGTCGATGCGCAGGGCGATGCGCGGTTCGCGCCCGTACTGCGTCGTCAAGGTCGCGGTCAGCGTCGCCAACTGAGAAGCGGAAAGCGGCGCTGCGGCCGTGACGGTCGCGACGATGCCGCCGGAGGCATCCGCCACCGTTTCGGCCGCCGACTGGATGAGCTCGCCGATGCGGCGACCACGCGGGCTCTGCACCAGGTGACGCACGATCGCGACGGTTCCTGCGTGCGCTTTACCGTCGAGCAGCCGGTCGACGAGCGCCGCCTTCTGCGCCGGGTCGCTCAGCGTGCTGCCGACCGCGAGCTCGAGGTCGTTGTCACTCGTCACCGCACGCGCGAACGCGAACAGGTCGGACTCGATCGCAGCGCCATCGGCTGAGGCGGCGACCGCCCGGATGCCGATCTGCTCGATGCCGTCGATCAGTTCATCGGAATCCGACCAGCGCGCCGTGGTGAGCCCGGCCAGCAGGCGGGCGGAAGCCGCGTCGTGGCTGCTGAAGATCGATCCGATCAGCTTCGACTTCTCGGCCGGTTCGATCGACGGGTCGACGAGCAGGGACCGCAACTGCGGGGAGCCCGCGATGTCACGCCCGGCCGACAGCAGCTGCTCGCCCGTGGCGCGCGTGACGCCCTTCTCGTTGGCGAGAGCGGTGACGGCCGCGGCGAGCGCGACGCGGGAGGCGGAACCCATTACTTACCAGCCTTCGCCTTCTCTGACGCGGCGAGGTCGACCAGGAATCGGTCGACGATGCCTGCGGCCTTCTTGTCGTCGGTGAGCGACTCGCCGATCACACCCGACGCGAGGTCGAGCGCAAGCGAACCGACCTCGGTGCGCAGCGAGGCGAGAGCGGCTGCCCGCTCGGCCTCGATCTGCACCTGGGCGTTCGCGACGATGCGCGCGGCATCCGCTTGCGCCTGCTCGACGAGCTCGGCGCGGATCTGCTTGGCGTCCTCACGGGCGTCCTCGCGGATGCGACCCGCCTCGACCCGCACCTCAGTGAGCTGCGCCTGGTACGAGTCGCGTGCGGCGTTGGCCTCGGCCTGCGCGGCCTCGGCGCGCTTGATACCACCTTCGATCGCGTCGGTGCGAGCATCGAGCGCCGCGTTGATGCGCGGCACACCCTTCCAGATCATCACGATCAGGATGAGCGCGAAGGCGATGGTGCCCCACAGCAGATCGGGGATCTCGGGGATCAGCACAGAGTGGCTGGCCTCCTCCTCCGGAACGGCGGCGAGGACGGCGAATGCGGTCAGCATCCGGACTCCTTACGTGTGGGCTCGCCGCTTACGGCGCGGGGAACGGGATGAACGCGACGGCGATCGCGATGAAGCAGAGTGCTTCGGTGAGGGCGATGCCGAGGAACATCAGGCCCTGCAGGCGGCCCTGCAGTTCGGGCTGACGCGCGACCGACTCGATCGTCTTGCCGACGATGATGCCCACGCCGATACCCGAGCCGATGACGGCAAGGCCGAAGGCGAGGGGGGCGAGTTGTCCGACTACGTTCACTGGTGTTTCCTTTCGAAGGTGGTTAAGGGGTGAGGCCGGGGTCTCGAGCTCAGTGCTCGTCGGCCAGCGAGAACTGGATGTAGATGGCCGTCAGGATCGTGAAAACGTACGCCTGAAGGGCGGCGACGAAGAGCTCGAGCAGCGTGAAGGCGATCCCGAAGGCGAACGTGCCGACGCCGAGCAGCCCGAGCGCGTTGCCCTGGGCGAGCACGGTGAAGAAGAAGAAGTGCGTCGCCAGGAAGCACAGCACCAGCAGCATGTGCCCGGCCACCATGTTCATGGTGAGTCGGAGGGTCAGCGTGATCGGGCGCAGGATGAACGTCGACAGGAACTCAAGCGCCGCCAGGAAGGGCGTGAGAGCGATCGGCACGCCCGGCAGGATCAACTGGTTCTTGAAGTAGCGAAGGCCATGCTGCTTGAGGCCCGCGTAGATGAACACCACATACGCGACCACGGCCATGATGATCGGCATGCCGATGAGCCCGGTGCTGGCGATCTGCAACCCGGGGATGATGCCGGTCAGGTTGAGCCCGAGCGTCAGGAAGAAGATCGTGAACAGCAACGGCATGAAGCGCCGGCCGTTCTTCTCGCCGAGGGTCTGGATGATGATGCTGTTGCGCACGAACCCGGTGACGACCTCGAAGGCGACCTGAGCGCGGCCCGGGACGACCTTGAGGTTCCGCGTGCCGAACCAGAACACCAGGATCAAGATGACGACAACGAGCATCCGGATGATCAGGACGCGGTTCATCTCGAACGGGGTGTTGACGAAGAGGACCGGGTCGGGGAAGAACTCATCGATCGACGGCCCACAGAACTCGCCCGGAGGGCACTCCGACGCCGGAAGGAGCGGAGCGAGGATTGAAGCTAGCAGGGGATTTCTCCTGAATCGGGCGCGACAACGCGGGCGATTTGGCGGGGAAGGGTCGCCTTCACCCTATCAAGGAATTGAGTTGCCACTGGCGCCGCTGGAGGCCCGCTTCCGGGCCCCGGAAGCCGTCGGCGGATCGCCCGGCAGCTCGATGTCGCTCACGTACGGAATACGCGTCCGCGCGAGCGCGATGATGTCGCCGACGAGCGAGCCGAGCACGGCCGCGATGACCGCCCAGAAGAACACGACCGGGTCGACGGCATCCCAATTGCGGGTCAAGATCGCCGCCACGACGAAGGCGACCAGCTTGAGCACCCAGACGCCGAGCACGATTCCGAAGAACGCCGGGTTGCCGGCATCCCCCCGCGTGACGCGGCCGGCGATCAGCATGCTGACCGCGGTGAGCCCGAGGAACACCGCAGAGAGCGCGGCACCCAGCAGCCCGCCGAGCAGACCCGGAAGGCCGGAAACCACCCAGCCGACGGTGCCGGCGACGACCGCGACGGCGACCGCGACGATCGCGCCGTAGAGCAGCGCACGGGTCAGGAGGGGTGCGACAGTCACGTGGAGGCCTCTTTCTCATGCAGACGCTCGAGGGCCCTGGCGGCCTCCGCATCGGTGTGTTCGACGCCGACCGCGCTCGCGCCCGCGGCGGCGTCGAGTGGATCGAACTCGGCGACCCCGGCATCCTCCGCCAGGGCCGCCGGGGCGCTCTGCACCGCCGCTTCGATCTCCTTGCGGCGGCTGAGCGGCGCCAGCGTCACGATCGTGCAGACGACGAAGCCGACGAGCATGACGAGGCCGCCGACGAGCAACCCCCGCCCCGGGATGAGGAAGAGCAGCATGCCGACCGACGCAACGGCGGTCCACGCATAGAAGATCACGACGGCGTGCACGTGCGAGTGCCCCATGTCGAGCAGGCGGTGGTGCAGGTGGTTGCGATCCGCGCTGAATGGTGACTTGCCGGCGCGCAGTCGGCGCAAAACCGCGAGGGTGAAATCGGCGAGCGGCACGATGAGCACCGCGAGCGGCAGGATCACCGGGATGAGCGCCACGAGGCCCTCACTCGTGCTCGTCGGCACGCTCTGCCCGGCGAGGGCAACGGTCGACGTCGCCATGAGGAGTCCGACGAGCAGTGCCCCGCCGTCACCCATGAACAGGCGTGCGGGCCGATCGTCGCCGCGTCGCCAGTTCCACGGCAAGAAGCCGACGCAGGCGCCGATGAGCGCCGCGGTGATGAACTGCGCGAGGTTGAAGTACTCGCTCTGCTCGGTGGGGCCGTACGAGACGAGGTAGCCGTAGACGAAGAACGCTGTGCTCGCGATCACCGCCACACCGGCGACCAGCCCGTCGAGCCCGTCGATGAAGTTGACGGCGTTCATCACCAGAACGATCACGAAGATCGTCAGGAGCAGCGACATGTAGGGCGACAGCGGCACGATCGTGCCCGGCAACGGCACCCAGCCGATCTGCACACCCTGCCAGGCGAGCAGGCCCGCGGCGATGATCTGCCCGGCGAGCTTGGTGAACCAGTCGAGATCCCAGATGTCGTCGGCGACACCGATGAGCACGATGAGCAGCGCCGCCCCGAGCACGGTGAGCACCTGCTGCGGTTGAGCGAAGATGAGCGCGAGTGGCGGCAGTTGCGACCCCACCGCGAATGCGATGACGATGCCGAGGAACAGCGCGATCCCGCCGAGGCGCGGCGTCGGGCGGGTGTGTACGTCACGCTCGCGGATCTTCGGGTACAGCCGATACTTGTGGCTCAGTTTCCAGATCGCCCACGAGGCGCCGAACGAGACCAGACCCGAGACGAGCGCGACCAGGACGTAGAAGATTATGCGCACCGATCGGCCCCCACGATGTCGATGATCGCCTGATCGGGGATGACGCCGTGGCGCAGGATCCGCAGTTTGCCGTCGGGATGCTCGAGCGCTGTAGCGTCGACGATCGTCGAGCCGGTGCCCACGCCGGCCTCGGGATACTCGGTGCCGACCGGGCCTGCCTCCAGGTACACCGCGACGGCGTCGCCGAGGGCGGCCTCGGCCTCCGCGGCCGTCATCGAGGCGGGCTCGCCGGTGCGGTTGGCACTCGACACCGCGAGCGGCCCCGTCTCGGCGAGCAGTTCGAGTGCGATGCGCTGGTTCGGCATTCGCACGGCGACGGTGCCGCGGGTCTCCCCCAGGTCCCAGTCGAGCGTCGGCCGGGCGCGCAGCACGACCGTCAACCCACCCGGCCAGAACTTCGCGACGAGGGCGCGCACCTCGTCGGGCACGAACTCGGTGACCGCGTCGAGGGTCGGGATGCCCGGCACGAGCACCGGGGGCGGTGCGGTGCGGTCGCGACCCTTGGCGTCGAGCAACCGCTGTACGGCGGCGGGGGCGAACGCGTCGGCCGCGACCCCGTACACGGTGTCGGTCGGGATGACCACCAGATCCCCGCGCCCGATCGCAACGCGGGCGGATCGCATCCCGGTCAGCAGATCGTCGGGGACGCTCGTGTCGTACAGAGCCATGTCGCCTCTACCCTATGCGCGCGAGCGTCAGCAGCACCGCCGGTGTCGGGCAGACTAGGAGCACCATGGGTCTGCTCTTCGTCTTCGACATGGACGACGTCCTCTACGACTACGACTGGCGTCACCGGATGGCGGGTCTCACCGCGCTGACCGGGCACGACATGGGCGAACTCCGACGACGCTGGTGGAACGACGAGGGCGAGTGGGCGGCCGAGGCCGGGCACTGGCCCGATGGGGCGTCGTATCTCTCCGAGTGGTCGGCCGCCGTCGGCACGACGCTCACCGCGGAGGTGTGGCTCGCCAACCGCGCGTCGGCGATGACTCCGCGGCCCGAAGCGCTCGCTGCGGTCGCGCGGGCAACCGAACTCGGGCGGGTCACGCTGCTTACCAACAACGGTCCGCTCGTCGGCGAGAATCTCGCGACCCTCGCCCCCGAGTTGGTGCCGCTGTTCGGGCACGAGCACCTCAAGGCGTCGAGCCACTACGGGGCGCGCAAGCCCGATCCACGTGTCTTCGAGGGCGTGTTGCGCGCCTACGACGAGCCGGCCGAGCACACGTTCTTCGCCGACGACATGCCAATCAACGTCGACGGCGCTCGCTCGGTCGGTATCACGTCCCACCTCTACCGCGACCCCGCAGCTCTGCTGACCGCGGTCGAAGACTTCGCCGCGGCTGGAGCCGCGGGGTCGCGGCGGGACACACAACTCCCGCCGCGAGGCGACGGCTCCAGCCGCGGCTGACAGTAGGGCTTAGCGCACGGCAGTTGTCGCGCGGTCGCGGCCGAGGAGGTCGCGGGTCGTCGCGGGTGCGCGCCAGCCGTCGGCCAGAAGCAGGGCGCGGATGTCGGCGCCCTGGAGTTCCCCGTGCTCAAGCACGAGCGCTCCCCCGGGTCGCAACAGACGCCGCGCGGTCGCCGAGACGGAGCGCACGACATCCAGGCCGTCCGCTCCCCCGTAGAGCGCTACCTCGGGGTCGTGCAGGCGCACCTCGGGGTCGCGCGGGGTCGCGCCGAGCGGGATGTACGGCGGGTTCGACACGACGACGTCGAGCGTGCCGTCGAGTTCGGGCAAGGCATCCGCGAGATCGGCGAACACCAGGCGGAAGTTCGACGCCCCGACCTGGGCGGCGTTCTCACGTGCCCAGACGAACGCGCGCGGCGAGTTCTCGACGGCCACGACTTCGGCGTGCGGCACCTCGGTGGCCAAGGCGAGCCCGATCGCACCGCTACCCGTTCCGAGATCGGCCGCGCGCGGGGATCCACCGGGAACGGCAAGCAGGGCGTCGATCGCCAGTTGCGCGACAAGCTCGGACTCGGGACGCGGCACGAAGACTCCTGGGCCGACACTCAACTCCAGCGACCGGAAGGCGGCGCGTCCGGTGAGGTGCTGCAACGGTTCCCGAGCTGCGCGGCGTTCCACGAGCTCGAGCAACGCGTGCCGCTGTTCGGCGTCGAGCGAAGCACCCGTCACGACCAGCGCCTGCACCCGCCCCCGCGAAACGCCGAGCACGTGGGCGACGAGCAGCTCCGCGTCGGCTCCCGGGGACGGCACGCGGGCCGCCGTCAGCACGGCAACCGCATGGTCGAGGAGGGCGCGAAGCTTCACTGCGGGGTGTCGGCGAGGTCGGCGAGGCGGGATTCCTCGTCGGCCTGAATGCAGGAGTCGATAACGGGCTGAAGGGCGCCGTTCATCACCTGGTCGAGGTTGTACGACTTGTAGCCGGTGCGGTGGTCGGCGATGCGGTTCTCGGGGAAGTTGTAGGTGCGGATGCGCTCCGAGCGGTCCATCGTGCGAATCTGGGTCTTGCGCTGGTCGGAGGCCGCAGCGGCGATCTCCTCCTGCTGCTTGGCGAGCAGCCGGGCGCGCAGCACGCGCATCCCGGCTTCGC
>CAZCEE010000108.1:0-7441 GCA_964497165.1 uncultured Schumannella sp.
GTGCCGGAAGAGCAGGTGTTCCGCATCGACCACTTCCTCGGCAAGTCGACAGTCATCAACCTTCTGGGCCTGCGCTTCGCCAACCGCATCTTCGAGCCGCTGCTCTCGGCGCAGAACGTCGCCCATGTCGAAGTCAACATCGAGGAAGACCTCGGCCTCGAAGGTCGCGCCGGGTACTACGACCGGGCCGGGGCACTCGTCGACATGATCCAGAGCCACCTGTTGCTCGTGCTCGCCCTCGCCACGATGGAGCCGCCGGCCACCGTCGAGTCGGAAGACCTGCGGGGCGCGATGGCCCAGTTGCTGCGCGCCACCCGGGTCTGGGAGAAAGACGGCACCGAGAGCCGCCGCGCGCGCTACACCGCCGGCAAGGTCGGTCGCCGCAAGTTGCCCGCCTACGTCGGCGAGGACGGGGTCGACCGATCGCGGAACACCGAAACCCTCGCCGAGATGACGGTTGCGATCGACAACTGGCGCTGGGCAGGCGTGCCGTTCGTGCTGCGGTCGGGCAAGGCGATCGGTGACCCGCGGCAAGAGATCGTCTTCACCTTCCGCGATGTGCCGCACCTGCCGACCGGCTTCCAGGGGCCGGGTCGTCAGGCGCGACTGCGCATCGGCATCAAGCCCGCGACGATGTCACTCGACCTCGTCACCAACGGTCGCGACGACCCCTTCGACCTCGAATGGGACACTCTCGATGCAGAATTCGGTGCGAGCGAACTGAAGCCCTACGGCGAGGTGCTCGCCGAACTGCTCGACGGCGACCCGACACTCTCGGTGCGGGGCGACATCGCCGAAGAGTGCTGGCGCATCGTGGCTCCGGTGCTCACCGCATGGCGGGCCGATCGGGTGCCCCTCGACAGCTACGCGGCGGGAACTCGCGGCCCCCGCAGCTGGCGGTAGGCGCTCAGCGGAAGATGTCGGCGTAGAGCGCGGCGATCTCGGCGACGCTCGGCTCGACCGGGTTGTTCGCGGGCGACCCCGACGCGATCGCCTGCTCGGCCATCGTCGGGATGGCGGCATCCCACGCCTCCGCCGTGACGCCCAGGTCGCTCAACCGGGGAACCCCGAGGGCCGCGTTGAGCCGTTCGAGCTCGTCGGCGAGGGCCGCCCCCGCGGCGGCGTCGGACAGTCCGGCGGTCGCGAGGCCGAGCGCCCGCGCGCAATCGGCGTAACGGTCCGGGGCCCCGGCGAGCGAGAACCGGGTGATCGCGGGGAACAGCAGAGCGTTCGAGAGCCCGTGCGCGATCCCGAACCGGGCGCCGATCGGTCGGCTCATGCCGTGCACGAGCGCGACGCTCGCGTTCGAGAACGCCGTGCCGGCGAACAGCGAGGCGAGCATCATGTCCTCCCGGGCCCGCCGGTCGTCGCCGTCGGCGTAGGCGGCTTCGAGGCTCCCGCGCACGAGCCCGATGGCGCGGAGGGCGAAGGTGTCGCTGAGCGGGGTGGCTTTGCGGCTCACGTAGGCCTCGACGGCGTGGGTGAGCGCGTCGATGCCGGTGTCGGCGGTGAGCCGGGGCGGCATCGTGAGCGTCAGCTCGACATCGACGATCGCCGCGCGAGGCAGGAATGCGGCGCCGGCGCACAACATCTTCTCGGCGGTCTCGTCGTCGGTGATGACCGTGAACTGCGTCGCCTCGGAGCCGCTTCCCGCGGTCGTCGGCACGGCGAGAATCGGCAGGGCGCCGCCGAGGGTCTGCACCGGAGCCTTGTACTGCCGCATCTCGCCGCCGCTCACTGCGAGCAATGCGATCGCCTTCGCCGTGTCGATCGGGCTGCCGCCACCGACGCCGATCACGGCATCCGCCCTCGCCGCCGTCGCCGCGGTGAGCCCCGCGGCGACGGCGGCGGTCGACGGATCGGGCACCGTATCGGAGAACACCGTCGGATCGAGGCCGTCGGCCCGCAACAGGGCGGCGAGCTCATCGGCGACGCCGTTCTGCGCGTGGAACGGGTCCGTGACGAGGAGCGGTCGCGCGATCCCGAGTTCGAGTGCGGCCTCCCCGATGCCCCGCCTCGCCCCCGGGCCGACGAGCAACCGGGGGAGACGGAACGAGGCGACCCCGCTCACCCTCAGGTCCCGTCCGGCAACCGGATGACCGTGAACAGGGTGCCGAGCGGATCGGTCGCGTGGGCGATGCGGCCGAACGGGGTGTCGACCGGTTCGTCGAGCAGAGAGCCGCCGAGTTCGCGGATGCGTGCGGCGGCTGCGTCGGTGTCCGCGACGGCGAAGTACGGCATCCATGCCGACTCGTCGTCGAGGTCGTCGCGGGTCGCGTCGTAGATGCCGACCCGCGAGGCGCCGGGCTCGCCGTGCACGACCATGCGGAACTCGTCGGAGTCGCCCATCGACACCGTCTGCCATCCGGCGACGTTGCGGTAGAACGGAACGGCGGTGGCGAAGTCGAGGGTGTGCAGCTCGAACCAGGCAGGCGCGCCGGGCTCGTTCTCGACGCCGAAGCCGGGATGCGTCCCGGGCTGCCAGAACCCCACCCGGGCACCCGCCGGGTCGGTCGCGATCACCAGTACCCCCAGGTCGCCGGCCACCGACGGCCCGACCCGCACTCGGCCGCCGTTCGTCTCGACCGCGGCGGCCGCAGCTCCGGCGTCGAGCACTTTGAGGTAGACGATCCACCCGTCGTCGGGCATCGGCACGAGCCGGGCCACGTACTCACCGTTCAGGCGCAGCGTCGCCGCCCCGTCGAGCGAGTCGGAGGCATCCGCCGTCCACCCGAGGAGGCCTCCGTAGAACGCGATCGAGCGTTCCGGGTCGGTCGTCGCCAGCTCGAGCCAGATGGGCTCACCGGGGAACCGGTCGGCGGCGGCGCTCACTGGCGCGATTCCAGGCACAGAGCCAGTGTCGTTCACACGGCGGCCGGGGCCAAGGGGGTCATCCACCGAGTGAAAAAAGCCCAGCCGGGCTCAGCCGGCCGAGAACCGGCGCAGGTACTCGCGGGTCGCGTCCTCGCGGGGATTCGCGAACAACTCGCGCGCCGGCCCCTGTTCGACGATGACGCCGCCGTCGAGGAACAGCACGCGGTGCGCGACATCCCGGGCGAAGGCCATCTCGTGCGTCGCCATCAGAATCGTCGTTCCTTCGGCGGCGAGCTCGCGCACGAGCTCGAGCACGTCGCCGACGAGCAGCGGGTCGAGCGCCGACGTGATCTCGTCCAACAACAGCACCTCGGGATCGGTGTGCAGCGCCCGGGCGATCGCGGCACGTTGCTGCTGTCCGCCGGAGAGCCGGTCGGGATGCTCGCGCGCCTTCGCCGCGAGGCCGATGCGGTCGAGCAGCTCGAGTCCGCGCTCCTCGGCCTGCGCTCGCGGAACGCCGTGCACTTTGCGGGCCGCGAGTGTCACGTTGTCGAGCACCGAGAGGTGCGGAAACAAGTTGAAGTGCTGGAACACGACGCCGAAGCGGGCCCGCACGCGGTCGACGGCGACGCGGGGGTCGCTGATGTCTTCCCCGCGCAGCAGGATGCGCCCGTCGTCGATCGGCTCCAGCAGGTTGATCGTGCGTAGCAGCGTCGACTTCCCCGACCCGCTCGGCCCGATCAGGGCGACGACCTCGTGCTCGGCGAGTTCGAGATCGATCCCGCGCAGCACGGGGGTGGTGCCGAACGACTTGCGAATGCCGTCGAGTCGCAACACCTCGCTCATACGACGGATCCCATCTGTTCCCGCCGCCGCAGGCGCGCGGTGATCCAGTCGGTGAGTCGGATCGTGGGGATCGCGAGCAGCACGAAGAGCACCGCCGCGACGATGTACGGGGTGAAGTCGGCGAACTTCGCGGTCTCGATCTGGGCGCCACGCACCGCGTCGACGATCCCGAGGATCGAGACGAGTCCGACATCCTTCTGCATCGACACGAAGTCGTTCATGAGTGGCGGCGCCTGTTTGCGCAGCGCTTGGGGCAGCACGACGAGACGAAGCGTCTTGGCATGCGAGAGCCCGAGTGCGCGCGCCGCGAGGCGTTGCGAGGGATGCACGCCCTCGATGCCGGCCCGGATCACCTCGGACACGTAGGCCGAATAGGTGATGACCAGCGCGACCGTGCCCAGCAGGACCTTGTCGATACGAATGTCGAGGAGCCCTGGGATGCCGAAGCCGACGAGAAAGATGACGATGATGAGCGGGATGCCGCGGAACACGTCGGTGTAGACCGTCGCGAGGGCACGCAGGGGGAAGAAGACGGCCCCGCGCAACGTACGCAGGAACGCGAGCAGGGTGCCGAACACGGCGACCCCGACGACGGCAAAGGCGAGAATCTGCAGGTTGAGGAGAAAGCCCAGGCCGACGCGGGGGAACGCGGCGACAGCGGTTTCGAGATCGAAGAAGCTGCCCTGCACCCGCGCCCAGCCCGGGGTGTTGACGACGAACGCCCAGACGGCGATCGCGAACACGACGGTGCTCAGCGCGCCGATCAGGATCGACCGGGTCGATTGACGGCGACGGAAGGCCCGCCGCTCGAGCTCGATCGAGCTCGGCGGCGGGCCGTCCGGGTAAGAACTCACCGTATGAAGCTACAGGCGGCCGGGCTATTGGAGTTCGGGCACTCCCTGGTCGGCGCCCAGCCACTCCGCGATGAGCGCGTCGAGCGTGCCATCCTCGCGCAGCGCGTCGATCGCCGCGGTGACCGCGTCGGTGAGCGGGCTGTCCTTCGCGAGCAGCACGCCCCACTCGTCGGTGGCTCCTTCGATCTCGGGCAGCGAGCCGACGATGATGCCGCCGTCGAGTTCGACGCCCGTGATGTAGAAGGCGGTCGGCACGTCGACGACGATCGCGTCGACCTGGCCGCTCTCGAGCGCGAGCTTGGCGTCATCGTTGCTGTTGAAGACCTGCGCGCCAGCTGTCGGCTGAATGACCTGCTCGACTGCCGCAAGGCTCGTCGTGCCGGTTGCCGCGCCGATCAGCAGACCCTGAAGGTCGGCGATCGAGGTGGCTTCGGCGGCCGCCGAACCTTCGATGGCGATGACGGCTTGGTCCGCGGCGTAGTACGCCGACGAGAAGTCGACCTGTTCGGCGCGCTCCGGGGTGATCGTGTACTGCTGAAGGTTGAAGTCGAACGACTTCGGGCCGGGGGCGATGGCCTCGTCGAAGCCGGTTCGCACCCAGACGACGTCGTCGGCGGCGAAGCCGAGCTCCTCGGCGATCGCGTAGGCGACGGCGGCCTCGAATCCTTCGCCCGACTCGGGTGCGTCGTCGATCACGTAGGGGTAATACGCGGGCTCGCCGGTCGCGATCGTGAGCTTGCCGTCGGTGACGTAGTCGCCGCCGGATTCGGCGGCGGTCTGGCAGCCGGCCAGGCCGAGCCCGAGGGCGAACACGCCGGCCGTGGCGGCCAAACGGGTGAAGGTGCGGGACATGGGGCCTCCAATAGGTTTGCTGTGCCTCCATTCTGCCGATCGTCCGGCCGCGCGCGGCGTCAGGTGTCGAATCGTGACGACTACGCTGTTCGAGTGCTAGCGATCGTGCGGAGTCCGATCGCGCTCTGGGCGGGATTCGTGCTCGCCCACCTCTGGCTCGGGATGCTCGCCCTCTATGCGCCCGGTCAGCCGATCGGCGACGTCACCTCTGTCTATAAGTTCTGGATCTTCGACTACGCGTTCGAGGGCTACGGCTGGGTCGGGATCGACACCGTGTGGGTCTACCCGATCCTCGCGATCGTGCCGATGATCGCCGCCGCCGCCCTCGGGCCCGACCTCTATGCGAGCACCTGGCTGAGCATCGTGATGGTCGCCGACGCGGTCGCCTTCGCCGCTCTTCTCGCGGTCGGCCGTCGGCACGGGGCGACGCACGTGGGCTGGTGGTGGCTCGGCTTCCTGGTCGCCCTTGGCCCTGTCGCGATCGGCCGCATCGATTCGATCACCGTGCCGCTCGCCCTGATCGGGATGCTTGTCGTGGTCACCCGGCCCGCGCTCGGCGGGGTGCTGCTGACGGTTGCCGCGTGGACCAAGGTCTGGCCCGCAGCGCTCGTCGCGGCCGTCGTCGTCGCGCTCCGCGGCCGAGGGCGGGTCATCATCGGGGCGGCGGCGACGAGTGCCGTGGTGTTGGTCGCCGCGCTGGCACTCGGTGCGGGCGGCAACGTGTTCAGTTTCATCACCCAGCAGACCGGGCGCGGACTGCAGATCGAGTCGGTGATCGCAACCCCGTGGATGTGGGACGCGACCCTCGGCCAGGGGCACAGTCGGGTCTACTACGACACCGCGATCCTCACCTTCCAGTTGCGCGGCGACGGGGTGTTGGATGCGGCCGCAGTCGCGACCCCCCTGCTCGCCCTCGTCGCCCTCGTGCTGCTCGGGCTCGGCATGCTCGCCACGCGTCGCGGCCGAAGCCCCGGGGAGGTGCTGCCGCCGCTCGTGCTCGCCCTCACGCTCGCGATGATCATCTTCAACAAGGTCGGCTCCCCTCAGTTCGTGACCTGGCTCGCGGTGCCCGTCGGGTTCGGCTTGATGACCGCAGCTTCGGGTGTCGGCAGGTCGTTCCGGGTGCCCGCGGTGCTCGCACTCGGGATCGCCGCGCTCACCCACGCCTTCTACCCGTACTTCTACTATCTGCTCCTCGGCGTGCCGCAGCTGTCGATGGTTCTCGTGCTCACCGCACGCAACATCCTCTACGTGGCGCTGTTCGTCTGGGCGGTCGTCGCGCTCGCCGAGGTCGTCCGTCGTTCGCGCGAGACCGAGGCCGAAGAAATGGATGCCAGCCATGCGGCGTTAGATTGGATGTCAGCTCGACGGTGAGTCGTCCCACTCATCGATCGATCGGCTCCACCCCTTCATGACCTCCCTTTCACCCGTGCGGGTGCGCCTGGCGCTCGTGGCCCTCGCCCTCGGTGGCTTCGGAATCGGGGCTGCCGAGTTCGCAGCGATGGGGGTGCTCCCCGAGATCGCCCGCGACCTGCTGCCCGACCTCGCGGTCAGCGATCCCGAGGAGGCGATCGCTCGCGCCGGCATCCTGATCTCGGCCTATGCCGCAGGCGTCGTCGTCGGCGCCCCCACGATCGCAGTGGTGGCGGCGCGCTTCCCGCGCAAGGGGCTGCTGCTGGCCCTCGTGATCGCATTCACGGTCGGCACCCTCGCCTCCGCGCTCGCGCCGACGTTCGAACTCGTCGTCGTCGCGCGGTTCCTCGCGGCCCTCCCGCATGGCGCATACTTCGGCATTGCGGCTCTCGTCGCGGCGTCGCTCATGGGGCCGGGCAAGCGCGGCCAGGGCATCGCTCTCGTGCTCTCCGGACTCACGATCGCCAACGTCATCGGCGTGCCGGCCATCACCTTCCTCGGTCAGAACGCCGGCTGGCGCGCCGCCTACCTCGCGGTCGCGGCGATCTTCGCGCTCACCGTGGTCGCGATCATGCTCGTCGTGCCCAAGCAGCCCGGTGACCCCGACGCCACCGTCCGCCGCGAGATCGGCGGCTTCGAGCGCCACGCTGTCTGGCTCGCCC
>CAZCEE010000109.1:0-7380 GCA_964497165.1 uncultured Schumannella sp.
TGATCGTGCCGTGCATCGTGAAGAGCTGGTTGTACTGCTCACCACTCGCCACGAGCGTGTTGCCGGGCTCCCAGAGCTGAGCGCGGATGACGAGTGCCATCACGCCGCCGATGCAGAAGAAGATGAAGGACGAGATGAGGTAGAGGTACCCGATCGTCTTGTGGTCGGTCGTGGTGATCCACTTGACGACGATGTTGCCCTTGCGCTCGACCTTGGGAGTGCCGAAGCCCTGCTGCGGTGCCGTGGCGGTGGTCATCAGTTCTCTCCCTCGCCCGTGGCGCCCGTGCCCGGCTGGTTCTGGTTCACGTTGTACGTGTCGTCGAGCTGACCGGTCTGGCCCGCCTCGCGCAGCAACTCCATCTGGGCGTCGTACTCCGCGCGTGAGACGACCTTCACCTTGAACAGCATCTGCGAGTGGTATTCGCCGCAGAGCTCGGCGCACTTGCCGTCGTACTCGCCCTCCTTGAGAGGCGTGAAGTACATGTAGTTCGACCGCGCCGGAATCATGTCCTTCTTGTAGAGGAAGTCGACGATCCAGAACGAGTGGATGACGTCACGCGACTCGATCTTGATCTCGATCGTCTCGTCGACGGGCAGGTAGAGCACGGGAAGTTGGTCGGTGTCGATCGTGCCGTCTTCGCCCTCCTGAGCCTGGATGCCGACCTCGTAGACGTCTTCCTGGGTGTAGTTGAACGCCCACGACCAACGCTGGCCGTACACCTCGATCTGGACGTCAGGGTCGGCGATCGGTTGCTCGATCGCCGACTGGTCGCGAGCGGTGAATGCGAAGAACCCGATCACCAGAACCAGCGGCACGATCGTGTAGAAGATCTCGATCGGCATGTTGTAGCGAAGCTGCACCGGGAGACCGGTCTGGCCCTTGCGACGACGGTAGACGACAGCCGTCCAGATGATGAGAACCCAGGTGACGATGCCGACCGCGAGCAGCACGATCCAGGACGTCACCCAGAGGCCGGTGACGCGATCGGTGTGATTCGTCGCTCCGACCGAGTCTTCGGGCAGGAAGCCGATGAGCTGCGCTTGCGTGCAGCCAGCCAGGATGACGGTGACGGCGCCCATGATGGGGAGCAACGCCCAACGCGCCAGTTTCGACTTCGGGGGGCGAGTGGAGCGCACCGGTGACCTCTCAGGAACGTGGATGACCAGGCTTCAGTCTATCCATCAGCCGAACGGCTGAAACCGCCGTAAGCCCCGGAGAGTCGTGCCGTTTTAGTGGAAAGAGTCGCCGCAGGCGCAGGATCCGGCCGCGTTGGGGTTGTCGATCGTGAACCCCTGCTTCTGGATGGTGTCCTCGAAGTCGATCGCTGCTCCGTCGAGGTAGGGCACGCTCATCTTGTCGATGACGACCTCCACGCCATCGAAGTCGACGGTCGCGTCGCCTTCGAGCAAACGCTCGTCGAAGTAGAGCTGGTAGATGAGGCCGCTGCAGCCGCCCGGCTGCACCGCAACCCGCAGTCGGAGGTCGTCGCGACCCTCCTGTTCGAGCAGGTTCTTGACCTTCGTCGCCGCAGTGTCAGTGAGCTTCACACCGTGCGTGGAGACGTCGGGCGAGGTGAGGGCGGTGTCGGTCATGTCATCGAGTGTAAACGAGCATCCCGGTCATCCGCCGGATCTCGCATTGAGCCGGCTCAGCAGAAGCGCCTCCGACAGGATGGCGCGCCGCAGGGTCGGCAGATGCAGCGACTCGTTCGGGCTGTGCGCGCGCGAGTCCGGGTCTTCGACGCCGGTGATGAGGATCTGCGCCGCCGGGAACATGTCGACGAGGTCGGCGATGAATGGGATCGACCCGCCAGCGCCGATCTCGACCGCCTCGGTGCCCCAGGCCTCCCCCATCGTCTCCAACGCATCCGAAGCCGCCCAGCCGGTCGAGTCGACGAGGAACGGGTTGCCGGTGTCGAGATCCTCGATCGAGATCTCGGCGCCGAACGGTACGTGGCGGAGCAGATGGGCCTCGATCGCGGCGAAGGCCTCCTGCGCGGTCTGGCCGGGCGCGACGCGCGCGCTGATGCGCACGCGCACGCTCGGCACGAGGGTGTTGGAGGCGTTGCGGATGTTGGGGATGTCCATCCCGGTGACGCTGATCGCGGGCTGGTACCAGAGCCGGGAGAGGATCGCGCCCTTGCCGATCGGGCTGACCCCGTCGAGCAGCCCCGACTCTTCGCGTAGCCTGGCTTCCCCGTACTTCGGGGTCTCTTCGTCGTGGCTCGTCAGCCCCTCGACGGCGACCGACCCGTCCTTCTTCCAGAGCGTGGCGAGCAGTTCGATCGCCGCCATCGGCGCGTCGGGCACCGCGCCGCCCATCATCCCCGAGTGCGAGGCGTGGGCGAGCGTCGTGATCCGCAGGTTGAAAGCGACCGCGCCGCGAAGCGCGATGGTGAGCGCGGGGGTGTCGAGGTCCCAATTGCCCGAGTCGGCGACGACGATGACATCGGATGCGATGCGCTCGCGATAGCGGCGCAGAATCTCGGGGAGCGACCGAGAACCGAACTCCTCCTCGCCCTCGATGAACAACACGAGGCCGACATCCAGATCGTCGCCGGCCACCGCCACGAGCGACCGGATCGCGGCGATGTGGGTCATCACCCCGGCCTTGTCGTCGGCCGCGCCCCGGCCGTACAGCCGGTCGCCACGCAGGGTCGGCTCGAACGGCACCGAATCCCAATGCTCGTCTTCACCAGGCGGCTGCACATCGTGGTGCGCATAGAGCAGGATCGTCGGCCGACCGTTGCGGGCCGCACGGGTGGCGATGATGGCGGGCAAGCCGAGCTTGCTGCCCTGGCCGGTCTTGCTGTCGTGGCCGATCGGAACCTGCACGATGTCGATGTCGTCGAACACTCCGGTGTCGGCCGCAAGGGCTCTCACCGCCTCGGCACTCGCCTCGACCTGCTCCGGGTCGAAGCCGTCCCAGGAGACCGACGGGATGCGGACCAGCCGCGAGAGGTCGGCAACCGCCAGCGGAAACCCGGCCGCGACAGCCTCCCGGAGTTCCTCGGCGAACGGAGTCGAAGTCGGCGTTGCAGGCATCCCGTAATCTTAAGTCGTGGCCAAGACCCCTAGCACCCCTGCCTCCCCCCCAGTCGAACCGGAACCGACTCCCGCGGGCAAGGGTCACGCGACCCCGACTCGTAAAGAACGGGAGGCCGCCCTCCGTCGCCCCCTGGTGCCGAAAGACCGCAAGCTCGCGTCCCAACAGAACCGGGCGACGATGGCGAGCGAACGTGAGAAGGCCCGCGTCGGGATGGCGAAAGGCGATGAGCGCTACCTCCCGATCCGCGACAAGGGCCCGCAGAAGCGCTTCGTGCGCGACTTCGTCGATGCCCGTTTCAGCGCCGGCGAGATCCTGATGCCGACCCTCGTGCTCGTCATCCTCACCTGGTTCGTGCCGCAGATCGCCGACTACGCGTTCCTCGGCTTCTGGGCGGTCTTCCTGTTCGTCGTCGCCGACTGTGTCGTGCTCGGCTTCCAGGTCGCCCGTCGGCTCGCCGCGAAATACGGCAAGGACAAGGTGGAGCGCGTGCGCTGGTACGCCGCGATGCGCGCCATCCAGATGCGGTTCCTGCGCCTGCCGAAGCCTCAGGTCAAGCGCGGCGAATACCCGAGCTAGCTGCCAGCGCGCGATTGATGCCGCGCGCCCAAAACGGGCCGCGGTAGAGGAACGCCGTGTAGCCCTGCACGAGGGTGGCCCCTGCGGCGAGCCGTTCGGCGACATCCGCCGCCGTGTCGACACCGCCGACCGAAATGAGCGCGAAGTCGGCGGGCACGGCCGCGCGCAACAGGCGGAGTACCTCGAGGGACCGTGCGGCGAGTGGGGCACCCGAAAGTCCGCCCTCCCCCGCGGCCGCGACCTCGGCCGGGTCGGAACGCAGACCCGCGCGGGAGATGGTCGTGTTCGTCGCGACAAGACCGGGCAGCCCGAGTTCGACGCTCAGCGCCGCGATCCGCAGCACCTGCTGGTCGGTGAGGTCGGGAGCGATCTTGACGAGTACAGGAACGCCTACTGCCGCATCCCGTACCGCTTCGAGCAGGGGCTTGAGCTTGTCGAGTTCCTGCAAGCCTCGAAGCCCGGGGGTGTTGGGTGAACTGACGTTGACAACCAGGTAGTCGGCGAACGGGGCGAGCAACCGGGTCGAGGTCAGGTAGTCGGCGAGGGCATCCTCGACCGCGACGACGCGCGACTTTCCGATGTTGACGCCGATGACCGGTCGGGTGCCGCGACGACGTTCGCGTTCGAGCCGCCGGGCTGCAGCGACGGCGCCGGCGTTGTTGAACCCCATGCGGTTGATCACGGCGCGATCGGCGACGAGCCGGAACAACCGGGGCTTCGGGTTGCCCGGCTGGGGCACGGCCGTGATGGTTCCGACCTCGACATGACCGAAGCCGAGAACGCCGAGACCGCGGATGCCCGCCGCCTCCTTGTCGAAGCCGGCGGCGAGCCCGAACGGGGACGGGAAGTGCAGCCCGAGCGCGTCGACAGCGAGCGACGGATGTGGGCGGCTGAGTCCGCGCAGGAACCCTGGCAACAGGCGGATCACCCGGAACGCGAGGTGGTGCGCTCGCTCGGGGTCCATCCGGCGGAGCACGACTCGGAACAGGAACCCGTAGATCATAGAAGCCCAGCCATCGCGACCAGGCTATCGCTCAGTCGGCGAGGGGCTGCGTCGCGACCTCGTCGGTCGAGGCATTCTCGACCCGCAGCAGCGCGATGGCCGCCTCGAAGTCGTCGAGCGAGTCGAAGCCCTGGTAGACGCTCGCGAAGCGGAGGTAGGCGACCTCGTCGAGCTCGCGCAGCGGCGGAAGGATCGAGAGGCCGATATCGTTCGCGTCGATCTGCGACACCCCGGTGGCTCGGATCGACTCCTCGACGCGCTGCGCGAGGAGCGCGAGGTCGGCGTCGCTCACCGGACAGCCTTGGCACGCCTTCCGCACACCCGAGACGATCTTCTCCCGGCTGAACGGTTCGACGATCCCCGAGCGCTTGATGACCGAAAGACTCGCGGTCTCGGTCGTCGAGAACCGGCGCCCGCACTCCGGGCATTGCCGACGCCGGCGGATGGCGAGGCCGTCGTCGCTCGTGCGCGAATCGATGACGCGGCTATCCGGGTAGCGGCAGAACGGGCAGAACATGGTGGGACCAGGATAGGCGCAGGCGCCTGATTACTCCCGGAAGCGGGCATCCACCGCGTCACCGTGCGCGGGGAGCTGCTCGGCGTCACTCATCGCGCGGATGTGGTGGGCGACGCCGCGGAGCGCCTCGGCGTCGTAGTTCACGACCTGCTGCGGCCGAAGGAAGGTGACGGCCGAAATGCCGGAGGCGAAGCGCGCGGTTCCCCCCGTCGGCAGAATGTGGTTCGACCCCGCGAGGTAGTCGCCGAGGCTCACCGGCGAATAGGTCCCCAAGAAGATGGCGCCCGCGTGCGAGATACGGTCGAGCACAGCGCCCGGGTCGACGGTCTGGATCTCGAGGTGCTCGGGCGCGTAGGCATCGCTGACCCGCGCGGCGGTCTCGAGGTCGTCAACGAGCACGATCGCCGACTGCGGCCCGGCGAGGGCGATGAGGACGCGCTCGCGAGCGGCCGTCTGCGCGACCTGTCGCTCCAGTTGTGCCCGCACGGCATCCGCGAGTTCCGGCGAATCCGTCACCAGCACCGCGGCCGCCGACTCGTCGTGCTCGGCCTGGCTGATCAGATCGGCCGCGACGACTCTCGGGTCAGCCCCCGCATCCGCGATCACGAGCACCTCGCTCGGACCCGCCTCGGCGTCGATGCCGACATCGCCCTGCACGACCCGCTTCGCGGCGGCGACGTAGACGTTACCCGGACCGGCGACGACGTCGACCGGGTCGAGAGCAAGCGACGGGATGCCGTAGGCGAGCGCGCCGATCGCACCCGCGCCGCCCATCGCGTAGACCTCATCGACGCCGAGCACGCCTGCCGCGCCGAGGATGAGCGGGTGGATGCCGTGGTCGAAGTCTTTCTGCGGCGGCGAGGCGAGGGCGATCGAGCTGACGCCCGCGACCTGGGCAGGTACGACGTTCATGACGACGCTCGACGGGTAGACCGCCTTGCCACCGGGGATGTAGAGCCCGACGCGATCGACGGGCTGCCAGCGCTGGGTGATCTGCGCGCCCGGAGCGACCGTGGTGACCGCCGGGGCGGGCACCTGCGCTCGGCTGGCCACTTGCTCCCGGCTGACGACCTCGTCGAGCGCTGCCCGGATCTCCTTCGGCAGGCGGGCAACAGCGGCCGTGATCGACGCCGGGTCGACGCGGATCGCCGTCGCGCGTCCCCCGTCGAATCGGTCGGCCTGCTCATCGAGCGCGGTGGTTCCGCGCTCGCGAACGTCGCGGATGAGGTCGGCGGCCACCGGGATGGCTGCCGACACGTCGACTTCGGCGCGATGCACGAGCGCCCGGAGCTCCCCGGGGCTGGGACGCCGGCCGCGAAGATCGATCGTCTGGATCATGGCCCGTCCATGCTACGGGCGCGCTCGCACTGCGGAATGCCAGCCTCGCAGACAGGGTTGACTGGTGATGTGGAACCGCACATCGTCGACGACCTCTCCGCGTTCAAGCTGGCGTTCCGCCGACACGCCGCTGGTGTCGCCGTGGTGACGGGACGCACCCCCGACGGCACGCCCGTCGGCTTCACGGCGACGTCGCTCGCCTCGCTCGCCGCCGTGCCGCCACTCGCGACGTTCAACATGGCGCGCATCTCGACCGCCTGGCCGGCCGTCGTGGGAACGACGCACGTCATCATCCATTTGCTCGGCGCCCGCAACCGCGCCCTCGCCGATCGGCTCTCGGGCCCGCACGACGAGCGGTTCGCCGGTGATCACTGGGCACCCGGTCCGCTCGGTCTGCCGCTGCTGAAGGATGTTCCGGCCTGGGTGCTCGGCCGCATCGTCGAGCGCGTGCCGGTCGCCGATGCGGCCGTCGTCGTCGTGCAGGTCGAAGATGGCGGACTCGGGGTCGCCGACGAGGCACTGCTTTATCACGAGCGCACCTACATGGCGCCGGGTTCCCCGATCACCCCGTAATGGGCCCGCTCAGGCGATGCAGTTCGGCCCGAGCAAAGACTTCAGTTCGCCGTAGAGATCGGCGGTCACGGTGACGGGGTACGGCACCTCGAACATCCGCGCGCTCTCGCCGCGCACGAGCCGCAGCCGCACCTCGTTGTCGCCGCGATGCCGGATGAGCACGTCGTTGAGGGCAGAGACCACGTCGGTCGTCGCACGATGCTCGGGAACGGAGATGATGAGCGGTCCCGCGCCGAGAGAGGCACCGGTGTCGGGCACGAAGAGACTGACCGCGTGGAGGTTCAGCCCGTCGTCGCGGGTCGCGACCCGACCCTTGATCACGAC
>CAZCEE010000110.1:0-7366 GCA_964497165.1 uncultured Schumannella sp.
GGAGGTCGCGGGTTCGAGTCCCGTCGCTCCCGTACAAAATGCCTGCTAATAGGCATATCGCGTTTTCTGAATAGTAGACGCTCTGGACCTTCGGGCAGCAAACGAATTCATCAGGCGGCGCGGGGACGAAGCCGTTCGTGGCGCTCCCGCCCCGCGCCACACACGCTGACGCGACAGAGCGCCCAGCGCTAAGCCTGCCGTCTGGGTACAAGAGAAGACGACCGCCCAGCGGTTCTGGCGCGGAAGTCTGCGACCACCCGCGTGGTGATCTCCGATCTGGGGAACGTCGTCTGGTCAGCTGTCAGACGTATGAATACCCCAGTGCTGCGATATTTCGGACGTCCGTTTCCGTGTATGTCCACGGATCCATCACGGCGTCGCTGCCCGTGAGCGGTGGGTTCTGATGATTGCCTTGCGGGCTGTTGTACCACGCCCACCAGAGCCGATCTAGGTTCGCGTGATGGAGCCAGAACACAGGGTCCGCGGGAGACACAGAGGCATCCGACATCGTGCCGCCCACCCAGATGTGGACAGAGCCGTGGATTCCGTTGATCGGAGCCGTGAAGGCGGCATAGCTGGTCTTTGCCATGGCTGACGGTACGCCTGAGGCGATGGCTGCTAGCCCTCCATCCGAAGCGGGCGCGCGAACGACATTGATTGTCTGAGTCGGCGTGTGGACCGTGGGGAGCACCCCGGCCAGCCAGTCGGGAAAGTGCTGCTCCTCCGCCCTCGTCCAGTCCCAGTAGGGGACGCACACGTCTGGGTGGTAGTTGTGGAGCGCTTCCTCGAACAGGTGCAGATACACCCTGTGCCACGGCAACAGTCGGGCGTTCGTATGCTGCATGTGCATTTCGTGGTGGACGTCGACGAGCTGCCCGAGCGTGCCGTCGGAGTTGATCATGTTGAAGGCGCAGATGTAGCGGGCCTTTTCGTTTTCCGTGAACGCCGCCTGATCCTTTCGATGGCAGAGCGGCGGGAAGAGCCATCGCAAGTCCTTGAGATTCGGAAGGAATCTCAGATTGGGCTGCACAAGTCGCGCGAAGGTCATCGACTGTGCGACGACCGGCAGGTTGCGCTCCAGGAGCGCCATATGCGTGGCTCCCTTGGCGAGATGCTCAGTGGCCGAAGTGGACCGGGTGGTTCTGGGCTTCGTGGTCTTACTGGCTCTGGCTCGTGGCATCGGAGCTCTCCTCTCTAGCCGTCGGGTCGACGCGCTTCCGCACTCGTCTCGCGGCATTCGATGATCGGGTAGACGTCGCGATTCGGCATCGCCGAGACCAGCGAGCTCTCAGTCGCTCTCGCCGACGTCAGCAAGGAGAGACGCCGCATAAGCGGGCCGGGCGGCCGCAGCAACGAACCAGAGTGCAGCACGCCTCTCCCATCGTTGCCGAGCTTGGCAGTTAACGCCGACCACGACGGATTGTCAAGATTCGCAGGCGCCGTATTGACAGCTCCCGCGAACTGAGAGACGATGGCCGGAGCGTAAGAAGAGAGGTGTGCCGATGGCCATTCTCGCTTCTGCGGCGCGAGCGGAGGACAAGCGAGCTCCTGGTATTTGCCGGGCACGCGAGCGGTTGTCTGCCCAGCCTCTCCTCAATCTGATCGGACATCCGAGGCCGGCGAAAGGAGCCCGCTGTGGCTGACGTTGAGTTCTGGATCCAGATCGAGAACCGTGCCTGGGATCTCGCGCCGAACAACATCGACCGCATGCAGGGCCAGACCATGCAACAGATGGGTTTCCCGGCGCCTGTCGTGAAGACCTTGACCTCGCCGGAAACGGGTGTGATGCGTAACCGGACGATGTTCAAGCCGCTTGGCGAGGACGCGCTCATCCTGCGTCGCTACACCGAGAACTGGGCGGCTCCCGACGACCGCAAGGTGAATCCGTGGGACCTGAACGAGCCCGACCCGACCGACAACGGAACGATGGGGACGATCCCCGGCCCCGTCATCGAGTGCAAGCTGAACACAAGCGACAGGGTCATCGTTCACTACCGGAACAAGGACTTCCGCTCGGGCAAGAACGTCAAGGAGCGGTCGCACAGCCTGCACCCACACGGCTTCGCTTTCGACCCACGTTACGACGGTGCGTACCCGCTCTCACCGCCTGACACGACGCAACCGGTGGGAGGCGAGGTGGGGCTCTGGGCGCAGGTTTCGGTCACGGGCTCGAAAAAGGGCGATCGCGTTCCGCCAGGCGCGACGTTCGACTACTTCTGGAACACCTTCCGCTGGCCGACGACGGCGGGCGTCTGGCTCTACCACGACCACTCGTTCTGCGACACCGAGAACGTCAAGCTCGGCGCGATCGGGATGATCGTCATCCACAACGAGGACGACCCCGACGACGTCATCGACCAGGATCTGCCCGGCGGCCAGCCGAACGGGGCGCTGATCCGGCGCCGCTGCTTCCCCTTCCCGTTCGAGAAGATCCGGCCGCTCCCGTTCGACCTCGACCGTCTCGGATTCGCCGAGCTCGAGCCACTCGAGCTCGCCAACATGCGCCACGCCGTCGCGATGCCCGAGATGGCCGCGATGGAGGCCGAGCCCGGCGGATCGCATCACGAGCGACCGAAGCGTCGCACGAAGGCCGACAAGGAGTTGCCCGTCGCCGAACTCGCCTTCCGGCGCGGCGACCTGATCTTCGAACTCGATCCTCAGCTCGAGTTCATTCGGCGCCTCTGCCTGCGGTTCTACGTCGACCCGCCGGAGCGCGCCCAGTACCTGCAGCTCTACCACGAGATGACCGGCGCGGGGATGCTGATCAATGGCCGCAAGTACCTCGGCAGCACGCCCACGCTCCTCGCCGGACTCCAGAGCAAGATGCGTTTCGGGCTCGTCGGCATGAACGAGCAGATGTTCCACACCTTCCATCTCCACGGGCACCGCTGGACGATCCCCGGCCCCGACGGCAACACCACCGGCGCGATTCAAGGGAGCCCTCAGGTGACGGCCGTCTCACAGTTCGAGGACACGCGGACGTTCGGTCCGGCCAACTCGTTCAGCTTCACGATCAACCAGGGTTCCTTCATGGGGTCGCTCCGGCCACCCGCCGCGGGCGGGCTCGGCGAGTGGCACATGCACTGCCACGTGCTCGGCCACATGCACGACGGCATGATGGGCTCGCTACTCGTCGTGCAGGGAGGTCAGTTCGCGGGAACGCTGCCGCGCGGCGAGCCGTGCCACGACGAGGACGGCGGCGAGCCGGAGCCGCCCGGCGACGTGGTCGTCAGGGTCCAGAACTTCCAGTTCCTGCCGAAGAACATCACGATCGCGCCCGGCACGAAGGTGATCTGGCAGTGGGACGTGGGCGCGAACCAGCACTCGACTCAGTCGGATGTTCCCGGAAAATGGGACTCGGGCGTCCACAACGCCCCGCACACGTTCGAGCACACGTTCACCGCCGCTGACGCGATGCAGACGTTCCCGTACTACTGCATCGTGCACGGCGCACCCGGCGGGGTAGGCATGTCGGGCTCGGTCGCGGTGACGATGTGAGCCCGGACGCACGGAGCAAGAAGCACGGAGAGCGGCCGCGCCCGTATCGCACGCCGAAGGAGGTCAGACTCACGCTGAAGGCTCCGCTCGCTCGCGAGGAGGGGGAGCGGGCGCCCGAGACGATCGTCGCCGTCTTCGACGACAACGACACGCTCCTCGACCTGGCTCCCGTCAAGCGCGGTACTGCGCAGGTGACGGTCCCGGGTGCACTCGTGGGGCAGCCGGTGCGCGTGCTCCACGCGCCCGCGGACGAGCGCGTCGAGCGTCCTACGCTCGCGCGCTTGCGCCGGAACCTGGCGCTCGAGGAGCGGGTGCTCGTACGCCCCGACCTAAAGCTTGACCTGCCTCCGGCGGTCGTCAAGCACTGGAAGCGTTCGTGCTGCCGCGTCCGTGGACGCGTCGTGATGAAGGTCCGGCTCCCCGGCGGCACAACGCAGGAGCGCCCGCTTTGCAACGCCCGCGTGGTCATCTGCGAGGTCGACACGTCGTTCCACACGATCGTCAAGTTCCTCCCGAACGAGCTCGTCTACCGGCTCCGGGACGAGTGGGTGACGGCTCTCGAGGCCGTGGGAACCGGCGGTGCGCCGACCGCAGGGTTGCAGGCCGCGCGCGGTGGCCTGCAGCTCGCGTTCAAGGAGTCCGGGGAGGTTGCGCGCGCGCGCGAGCCTCTGGTGGACCTCGCCCGGGCGCGGGCGGTCGAGCCCATCCGCGCCGGGCTGATCGAGCACGCCAACCTGATCCGCCCGTTCTGGTGCGACTTTGACTGGCTACGGCCCTTCTACAGTCTCGACTGCCTGCACACGGTCGAGGTGGAGGAGGACGGCAGCTTCGACACGGAGATCTGGTACCCGTGCTACGGGGACCACCCCGACCTCTATTTCCGGGTGGAGCAGGACTGCCATCCGGGCGGTTGGCTCACCGTGCACGCCCCACCGGTGCACTGCAACACGCATTGGGACTACTGCTGCGGCACGCCGGTCAAGATCGAGGTCACGCACCCGTCCGCGGCACCAGGTCGCACGCCGACGCCCTGCCTCTTCCCGTACGTGGCCGGCGATCCCGCGAGCGTCGGTAGTTGGCATACCCTCTCGCACACGTCGGGCGTGTTCGTCGTTCACGCGGCGCTGCTGCCGACGGGCAAGGTCCTGCTCTTCTCGGGCACGGCCGAGACTGCGCTCCCGAAGGAGTCGCGCGTGTGGGATCCCGTTGCCGACACGCTGACGAGCCAGCCGTTCGGTGAGGACCTCTTTTGCTCCGGCCACGCGATGCTCGCCGACGGGCGCGTGCTGGTCGTCGGCGGCGCGAGCACACCGGGGCACGGCATCGACTCGACGCACATCTTCGATGGCGCCACCGAGACGTGGACGAAGGTGACGGACATGGCTTTCGAGCGCTGGTACCCGACGGCTGTGACGCTCCCGAACGGGAGAGTGGCCGTCTTCTCGGGTCGCATCTCAGGGCCGCCCGTCGCGCAGGTCGAGGTGTACGACCCGGGGCCGGGAACCTGGACGACCCTCCCCGCGGGCGCCAACAAGTCGCTCGAGATCTACCCGAGCCTGCACGTCATGTCCGACGGGAGGATCCTCTACACCGGAACGCGCTGGGCGGGCGGGCCCGGCTGGCCGGCTCCCCCGCCTTCGGAGCTGTTCGATCCCGGCTCCAATTCCTGGAGCGGGGTGGACGACCATGTGATCCCGAACCGGACCGAGGGATTCTCGGTGCTCCTGCCGCCTCTGCGCCCGCCGGACGAGCACGAATACGAGGGAATGGAGGGGCCCCACCCGCCGCCTCCGACGCTCTCGCGCGTGCTCGTGGTCGGCGGCGGCAGCACCGAAGCGAACGCGAACCAGCGCAGTGCGGAGATCATCGACATGGCCGATGCCGCTCCCGCCTGGCGGCGCATTGCCGACATGAACTTCCCGCGCACCAACGCGAACGGCGTGCTGCTGCCGGACGGGAGCGTGCTCTTCTGCTCGGGCATCGGCGGCTACAAGTGGGGGCCGAATTCACCCACGCTCGCCGCCGAGTTGTTCGACCCCGAAGCCGAGACCTGGACGGAGATGGCCTCCATGACCACCGTGCGCCAGTACCACTCGATCTCCCTGCTCCTTCCGGACGGCCGCGTGCTCAACACCGGAGGTGTCGGCGGCCCCGGAAACATCATGAGCATGGAGGTCTACAGCCCGCCCTACCTCCACCGCGGCCCGCGCCCTCGCATCACCGCCAATCCGGGCGTGATCGGCTACGGGGCGAACTTCACCGTCTCCTCGCCCGACGTGTGCCGCATCGACCGCGTCGCCGTCATCCGGATGAGCTCGATCACGCACCACACGAACACCGACCAGCGATACCTCCCGCTCGAGTTCCATCGTCAAGGCAACTGCGACCTGCGCGTCACCGCGCCGGCGAACGCGAACCTCGCGCCGCCGGGCTACTACCTGCTGTTCGTGCTCGACGACTGTGGCGTGCCGTCAGTGGGTCGCATCGTGTGCTTCCATTAGCGGGCAGCCGTGCCACTAGTGGTGGTCCTCGTCATCGTCGTGGTGGTCGCCGTTGTGGTCCTCGTCCTCAGGTGGCTTGGGATAGCCCTCGAGCGTGAACCGCGGCCCACAGGTGGTGATCACATCGGCGGATGAGACATGCGCGATGTACCAGAGCACCAGGTCCGTGGCCTGGACGCTCTGGTTGTCGTCGTAGACGGCCGGCACGCTCCCCGGGGTGCCGGGCGCACCCTCGCCGACCGCTCCCCAGGAGCTCCAGCTCTCGGGCTGCTTGTACTGCAGTGCCCAGACCTCCGCATCGTCGCCTGCGCCTGCGGTTACGAGCGCCTGCTTCCCAGCAGTTCGGTCGATCAGACGCCAGGCCGGCTCCGGCGGTGAGACGGCCGCACGCTGACGCCCCTCGCGCGCGACGTTCGACCACCGCCCGGACGCGAGACGCCGCTGGAACGAGTCCCCCGATTCGCCGCTGACGTCGATGTCGAAGCGGAATGGGACGTGGTACGTGTGCTCCCCGTGGATCTCCTCGCCGGGCCCCTGGATGACGATGGTGGAGCCGAACTGCCCGTCGTCGAAGAAGCGCCAGACGTGGTCGTACTGATAGTCGGGGCCGTACGAGTCGTACGAGACCTTCAGGTCAAACCCGCGCATGATGTCCCGCACCTCGATCTCCGTGCTCTCACTGCGCAGGACGTCGGTGAACGGTCCGAAACGATCGCCGGCGTAGTTGACGTAGACGAATGGGACGGAGGCGTTGTGCAGCACGGGAAACGACCTGTACTCGGCCAGACCGAGCTTCAGGCCGCTCGACTGAGACCAGTAGTAGTTCACCCGCCAGCCGCTGCGTACGATGGACGGCACTACCGCTCCGTCAGCGCCGTCGGGTGGAGAACGTCGACGACGCGGTCGTCGGTGAGGTCGACGACGGCGTAGCGGCGCTCCGAAGTCGAAGGCCGGAGGAAGACGATCGCGTGGCGGTGCCCGGCCACCGCCGCGGTTGCCGGGGGCGGGAAGTAGAGGCGCGTGAGCGGGTTGGCCGTACGCCGTCCGAGAAACCGCCGCACCCGCGGGTCCGCGCCCGCGAGCTCCTCGGCCTCTCGCTGCTCGGCGTCACTCAACTGGAACTGAACCGGCGTCGTGTCGACCGAGAGAACGCGCTTTCGTCCGCGGTCGATCACGGCAACCACGGATTGCCCGCGTCGGTAGTCGTAGAGCGCGACGACGACCTGGTCGCCGTCCTTGGGCGCGCGGCGGTCGGTGAAGTTCGGCTCGATGACGAGCTGCGCACGCTCGTCTTCGAGCAGAGGCGCAAGCTTCGGATGAGTGCGAGCGATCCCCAGAACCGCCGCGCGCGCTCTCTTCGAGAGCGG
>CAZCEE010000111.1:0-7365 GCA_964497165.1 uncultured Schumannella sp.
TCGGTCTGCATCCCGATCAGGCTCGTTGCAGACCTGTGCAGAGCTTCCCTAGGCGATCGCCTCGCGGGGGCGGCCGCCGCCGCCGAGATTGCCCGATGAAGAACGCCTCCGGACACTGGGTCCGGAGGCGTTCTCTTCATCATGGTACAGAAGCCCGACTACGGCTGGCGAACGATGACGATGAAGTGGGCCCGGCGCGTGGCACCGCTCGCCGGATCGGTGATGGTTGCCCGGATCACGACCGTACAGGTCGCGGTGAGGGTGGATGTGGAGGACGTGCAATGCACGCCGCGCGCGACGTTGGCGGGCACGTTGGTCGCAACCGGCGGATCCGTCGGAGTCGGACCCGGGACGGTGGCCGGACAACCCGTCGGGACAATTGCCGGAGTGTAGTTCGCCGGAATGGGGAATCTGGTCAGAACCCGATCGTAAGCGTATGCCGTATCGGTCGCGGAGATCTTGAAGACGGCCGCGCTGCAGGTCGGCTCATCCGCGGTTGCTGCACGTGCGGCCGCCGTGGCGCCAACGCCTGGCATCCACGTGTTCCGCAGTCCGGTGACGCGCCCCTGGTTATCGACGACGACATAATTGTCGTTCGCGCTCTCCCACGTCACGCGCGGGGGCGTCGGGCGCGTGACCGTGACATCCCGGCGGGTCCGGATCGGGTTGCCGGTCGAGCTGGAGATCGTGTACGCCGTGTCGGTCCGGTTGATCAGGTTCACGGCCAGAATGATCGAGCTGTCCCGGGTGATGTTGCTGGTGTAAGCAATCTTGTCCTCGAGGCCGGCCACGGTGAAGCTGTCGGTTCGGACCGTGATCGAGTCGATCGGCCGAACGGAGAAGCTCAGCCAGACGGTGTCCGCGATGTTGTCCGCGGGCACCCGAAGGACGAACGGCACCAGCGCGGCACTGGTATCGCGGGCGGTGATCTGGCCGCGGCTGTTCTTGTTGTTTGTCGACGCGAAGGCGTTCGCGACCGTCGCCTTCGTCGTGTCGAGGCTCTCGAACTCGACCAGTCGCTGCACGCGGGTGGCGTGATTCCGGCACGCCAGCGCATTGCAATAGACGGTGTCGCTGCCCGCCTTGACGACCGCCTTGAGGAACGCGCCGGCCGGGAAGCCGGGGAGCGCCCAGAGCGTGTCCTTGTCCCGCCCTGTGAAGTTGATGGTCAGCTCGACAGAGGTCGCCGGCCGCGGAGTGACCGTCAGCGGAATGACCAGCGTGTCGCCGTTGAAGGCGGCGCGGATGTTCGTCTGCCCTCCCTTCTTCGCCGTAACGACCCCGGCGGAGGTCACCGTGGCGATGGTATAGTCATCGGACAGATAGGTGATCAGCGGGTCGTCGATCGTGAATTCACCGTCGCGAATCACGGTGACGTCGAGTGTGTCCGAGAAGTCCTGCGCCAGCGTCAGGGACGCCTCGGTGGTTTGCACGTCATACGTTCGATTCGGGCCGACGCCGTTGTCGTCGTCGGAACATCCTCCGACAACGGCGAGCCCGAGAAGCAGCAGGGTGGCACTGCGACGCATAGTCAAATCGCTCCAGCAGGAATAAGAGAAGGTGGGCCGAACCATGTCACGGGGTGACCCGGAGGGTCACGCGTCGTGACAGGGATGCCTGATTCTGCGACGGGCGCTCGGCTGACCTGATTAGTCGAAATGGTAGAACATCTGGCACATCGCCGGGTTCGGCTCGCCCGCACTACCAGGCTGGCCGGGCTGTCCGCCGAAGGTGTACACCGGCTCGTTCATGAGAATGAGCTGATCACCGGGAACCGGGAGGTGCAGGAGCGTTCCGGGCTCGAGGCAGCCCCAGCCACGCATGTCGGCGAAGGCGGTGAGACCGTCGTACCCGTAGGTCAGCAGCCGCTTCTCGTAGATGAGGGCGTCCCAGAGGTTGCCGCACTGCCCGCTGGTCCGCTTCGGCACGCACGACGCCGAATCCTCCGGCGCGATCACGAGATCGAGCGAGGCGTTCGCAACGATTGGCGGCAGGTTCGGACCAGCACCGACAGGTGCCGTTCTGCTGGCATTGATGATCGTGACGGCCTCCGGAACACGGGTCAACCGGATCAGCGCCTCCGCCTTGAGCAGATTCATCTCCGCGATCGTCAAGACGATGTGCTGACGGATGCTGAGCTCGTCGAGGTGATTGCCCAGCGGCGCGTTCACGTTGAACCAGTAGGGGCTGTAGTACTTCGTGCCGCGCTCGATCGGCATCGCGGATGACGGCGGATCGACCGGGTAGTACCGGATGATCCGGTTCGTCGACTTCACCGAGTCGAACGGCGGCGGCTCGATCCGCTGGTCGGGTGTGCCGATGGTCGGTGGGTGCGCGTTGATATCTCCACCCTCGACGGCGGCGAGCCACGTCGCGTACGCGCCGGTGGTGTCAGCCGGGCCGACGATTCGCATGTCGACGCGGTAGCGCGCGGAGTTCGTCGTGTTGTTGCCGGCGAACAGGCCGACCGGGTGTGTGTGGCCCGTCTGCCAGTAACCGAAATCGAGGAGCGAGTTCGGGCGACCGCGGGGGCCGAAGTCGAGGACGATTCCGCGGTCGATGTGGTCGAGGATTTCCTGCCACGGGGCAGCCGCGCGCTCCGTGGGCGTTCTGGCGACGTACGCCTTGGCCCGGGCGAGCTGCGAATGAATGAACTGCTCCAGCTCGCCGCTCGAGCTCGGCGTGCCGTAGATCCAGAGCTGCTCGACGTTCGGAAGGACGAAGTTCGCGGTGTCGAGAATCGACAGCGCCTCACCCATGAACTTGATGCCGGAATCGAGCACCTCGCGGTGCGGCTCCAGCGGCAGCACGCGCACTTCCTGGAGATCGACCGTCTCGGGAATGATCGCCGCCTGATCGTACAGCATCGCGAGGTAGAGGTGGCCAGTCCCCTGGAGCATCTTCGCGAACGACACCGTGCGCGACGTGTTGTCGCGATTGGTGGAGACGTCGACGATCTTGAGGTTGTTTCGATCGATCGCCGCGAGCGCGTCGTCGGCATTCGCGATCGTCTCGTAGAAGATCGCCCAGGCGCTCTTCACGAACGAGAACCGGTTGTACTCGGCCGAATTCTGGAAGGCCTCCCGCGGCACCTTGCCGAGGTCGTAGGCGCCGAATCCGTCGTTCGATGATTCCATCTGCTCGGCCATGACCGAGAACCCCGTCCAGGGATACCCGTTGGTCATGGCCGACCAGAGGTTGACGAAGGCGCCGGCGACGAACCTCTCGACGTCGGCGGGGCTGTTGAGGACCGTCTCGCGGCCGACGCCGGACGTGTTCTCGACGGCAAGATCATAGCACCCTCCGAGCACGACGGCCGCCGCCGCCGTGCCAAGCAGGGATCGCTTCACTCGCTTCATATGGGTTCGCATGTTATCGCAGCATTCAGTTAGAAGACGAGCTCGATCTGGCCGGATATGGTGCGGTAGCGCGGGTAGCTGATGTTGTCCAGACGGGCCGTAGCACCCTGGATTTCCGGATCATAGCCTGAGTACTTCGTGAACGAATAGAGATTCCGGCCGACCAGCGAGAAGCGCGCCCGGTCGAGACCGAGCCGTGACATGTAGCGGAAGGATGACGGGACGGTGTACCCGATGAGGACTTCATCGATCTTGAGGTAGCTCGCATCCTCGATGTGGTAGTCGCTGTACGTATAGTTGCCGAGACCGGCCGTCGGGCCACTCGAGGCGCCGTTGTAGTAGACCAGTGGCTTCTTCCGGTATTCCGGCTTGCCCGACTGATCGACGTCGCCGTGCACGCCTTCGAAGTAGTAGATGACCTTGTTGTAGTTGTAGTTCTTCCCGCCGACCTGCCCGTTGAAGAGCATGTAGGCGTTGAACGGGCCGTAGGTGAAGTTGTTCGTGAGTCCGAACTGGAAGTCACCGAGTCCCTGGCCCATCAGCTTGAACGTGTTCGAGCCGTCGGGGTCCTTCTCGACGATCGGCATGCCCCACCGGTAGTTGATGCCGTCGATGTTGACCGTCTGGCCCCACCGGCCGTCGCGCCACGAGCCGTCCGGGCCGACGGCGACGATGATGCCATCGTCGTTGCGGTCGAACTGGTCGAGCGTGCCGTTGGTGTGGTGAATCGGGTTGAGCTCGTTCCACTTCTGGACGAACGAGTTGCCGTACATCTCGCCGAAGGTCACCCCCGGGCAGTAGCGCGAGAAGCTGTTCGGGCACGCTTCGCGATTGTACTTCGTGATCTTGGCGCGTGACCGGTCAGCGACGAGCGTCGAGTTCCACCGGAACTTCGGACCGCTGAACCAGTGGGCCTCCATCGTGGCTTCGAACGTCTTTCCGACGATCGTCCCCACGTTCTGCACCTGGGTGTCGAAGCCGCCGTACGAGAGAATCTCGTTCGCGCGGAGCAGGTTCTCCGACGTCTGATGGGCGTAGGTGAGCTCGATGCCGAACCGGTTCAGGATCGAGATGTCCAAGCCCATCTCGTGCTCGGTCACGTTTTCCGGCTGGAGCTCGAGATTCCCCTGCGACGTCTTGATGATGCGTCCGCCGGTGTAGGTGAACAGCTGGAACTGGTCATTCAGCTCGGGGTTGTTACCGGCGCTTCCGACGGAGTAGCGGAGCTTGAACTCATCGATCGCGGCAACGGGCCACCATGCCTCTTCGGCCATGCGGTATGCCCCGCTCACGCGGCCGTTGGTCTGCCAGCGGTTCGCTGATCCGTAGCGTGAGTTCCCATCGCGACGCAGCACACCCTCGAGGATGTAGCGGCTCATGTATTCGAGCGCGGTCGTCGCAATCAGGCTCTTCGCCCGGCGGTCGAACGGGGCGTGGTCGTCGACGTCGTATCTCTGGGCGATGTCCATGTCCTCGACACCGCCAACGGTCAACGACTCGGCTTCGATCTCGAACGACTGCCCAAAGCTGACCTCACCCGCGGCCGACAGACGGCTGCGGATGTTGAAGTCGCCCCACTGGCGGACGACGCTCACGCCGAACTCGCCGTTCATCGCCTCGTTGTACTCCGCCTCGCGCGTGATCTCGCCCTGGCTCACTGTAGTGCCGCTGGTGACGACGCCAGCGGGGAGGAAGAACTCGTCGAGCAGATCGACGCGCTGGTACCCGAGGTTGCCGGAAAACTGCAGGAAGTCACTGAAGCGGTAGTTCACCGCGCCGTTCGCCTGGATACCACCGCGCGTCGTCCGATTGTCCCGGATATAATCGCGGTACAGCGGATTCACGATGTCCTCGAGGGGATCGGGATTGCGCATGTACGGCGTGCCATCCGGATTCGGCGCGAGCAGGTTCACATCGCGCTCGATGTCGATGAAATCCCGGAAAATGCCGTTGTTCGAGCTGGAGAGTCCCTTCTCGTGCCACCGGTTGTAGAACGCACCGAGCGAGATTGAGAACCGGTCACCTGCACGGTGATCGACGTTCAGGCGGATGTTGTTGCGCTGCACACCTTCCGCACCGCGAATGACTCCGGACTCGCTCGAGTTGCCGAGCGTTCCGAGGAAGTTCGTGGCGAGTGTGTTCTGACCGATGGTCGCCTGGTTGGTGTAGGTCGTCCCGGTCGTGAACATGGCGGCCTGCGGGTCGAACGTCTCGTACCCGTATGGGTTGTCCTTGAAGCCGTTCGGATCCGTGATCCGGCTCGAGCGGGTGACCTCGTTGCCATTCACGTCGATGTACTTGCCGTTCTGGTCGACGAGCCAGTTGTGGTGCTTGGCGAGCGGGACCAGATAGCCGAGCCGTGAGAACCCCGCTTCGCTGCGCAGCGTGTAGCGCGCCGAGTTCTGGGCGATGTTCTGGCCGCGGTTGGTCGTGATCGCGATGACGCCGTTCGCCGCCTTCGAGCCGTAGAGCGCGGACGCCGCGGCCCCCTTGATAACCTCGATCGACGCGATGTCCTCGGGATTGATCTCGCTCGTGTAGCCGCTGAAGGTGTCGAGCATGATCACGCCGTCGACGATGTACATCGGGCCCGTCGACGCGCGCACGCTGACCGGGTTCCGGAGCTGCACGTAGGCGCCGCCACCAGGGCCGCCCGCGGTACGCACCGTCGCGCCGGCGACCTTTCCCTTGAGCAGGTTCGCCGTGGATCCGAGCGTCGGCACCGGGACATCCTCGGCGGTGAGCTTCGTGACCACAAAGGGGACCTTCACACCCGAGGTCGGGTCGGAGACTCCGGCGACGATGACGTCGTTCAGCCGCAGCGCGTTGGCTTCGAGCGCGATGTCGACCGTCGTCGGAGCCCCTGACTGGACGTTGACGTTCTCGACGCGGCCGCGGGCGTAGCCGATGCGGATCGCCTCTACGGCGTAGACGCCGGACGAGACGTTCGCAATGGCGTAGCGTCCCCCTTCACGCGAGACCGCGCCAAGCGATGTCCCCTGGATACGAATCTGAACCCCGTCGAGCGGCGCATTTCCCTCCTTCGAGGTCACTGTCCCGGCGATCGAGCCGCGCGCGGGGCGTTGCGCCGCCGGTGGTGGCGGAGTCTCCTGCGCCCCTGCCACGCTGCCGCTGGGGGCGAGGACGGCGAGGAATGTTGCGACGACGGCGAGCACTGACCGTGGCTTATTCACAGCTCCTCCTGCGTGGATTGCACCGAACGACGTAGGCAACGGGGACGGCTACGCGCGCGGGCTTGTTGCGCGACCTGCGAACAGGGGTTGGACCGACGAGCGCGGTGATGATCCGGGGGAGAATGGTCGGTCGCACAGTCCAAGGCTGGACCTGCGGCCGATCGGATCGAGGTACGGGCGTGGCGTGGGGAGATGAACGAGGATTCAGAACCGACCTCCGAGAGAAGGGCGGTCAGCGGCGCGATTAGGAGGGCCTAACATGCGGCTGCGGCCAACCGAAGTCAAGACAGCGGTAAGAGATAGCTGCTGCGCTACATCCACAGCGACGTGTGGCGCCGCTGCATACCCGACGCTGCTGTCCCTAGTCCGTCGTGGACGAGGCGAAGCTACGAACAGATTGTCGCAGTCAGTGAGACGGGCAGCTGGCGCCGCAGCGCGCCTGGATGAGGAGCTCGAGCACCTCCAGAAACTGCCCGTGCGACACACTCGCCCCGCCCGGCCTCGTCTTGTGGGCGACGACCAGGTCGAGCGCCGGCAGCACCGTGATGTGCTGCCCCACCGCCCCAAGCCCGGTGAACGCACCCTCGTAGGGCCCTGCCTCCTGCGGGCCGTCCCACACCCACCAGAGGTAGCCATAGCCGAACGGGCCTGAGCGACGGCCCGCGGGGTTCATCTGACCCACCGGGGTGATCGGGCTCGTGCTCTCCCGGACCCAGTCCCGCGGCACGACCTGCTTGCCGGCCCAGTTACCCTGGCGGAGCATCAGGTAGCCGATGCGCGCCATGTCGCGGGTCGAGAGGTACATGTGGTAG
>CAZCEE010000112.1:0-7321 GCA_964497165.1 uncultured Schumannella sp.
CGGTCGCCGTCGCCCCGGTCGCGATCCCGTCATCGACGATGATCGCCGTGCGTCCGGTGAGGTCAAGCCGCTCCCCACCGGAGCGGAACCGCGCCACCCGAGAGTCGAGCGTCGCGCGCTCCCGGCGTTCCACCGCATCCACGTCGGCCTGCGTGACACCGGCCCGCGCGACGAGCGCGTCGTCGAGTACCCGCACCCCTCCTTCGCCGATCGCCCCCATCGCGACCTCCGGTTGGAACGGGATGCCCAGCTTCCGCACCACGATGAGGTCGAGCGGCGCGTCGAGGGCGGCCGCGACTTCGGCGGCGACGGGCACACCCCCGCGCGGCAGCCCGAGCACGACGACATCCGGCCCGCGCCAAGGCGTCAGGCGGCCGGCGAGCCGCCTGCCGGCATCGACGCGATCCAGGAACTCGTGCATGCCGACGCCCCTCAGCTCCGGGGGCGCGGCGCAGCCTGCTCCGAGGGTCGGTTCGCGTACCGCAACACGGCGGCGACCGGGTCGGTTGTCGGCAGGTCGACGGCACGCACGGGAATGATCGTCGCATCGGTGGCCAGCGCCCCTCGCACGATCTCGTCGACGAGGTCGATGGTCGCCGGGCCGAATGAGGTCTCGGCGTCGAGTGGATGGCGTCGATCGACGTCGACGAACAGCGTGTCGATCGCGCCGACGCGGGCCCGCTCCGCGATCTCGTGGATTTCGGCGGCGACGAGTCCACGGGCGGGGCTCTCCGCGAAGCGGGCGAGTTGCGCCTCGACACCGGCCCGCCGGTGCTGTTCGATCGCCGGTCCGGCGAGGTCGGCGAGCTCGAACGGCGAGTCGCCGTCGTGGTTGCCCACGATGGTCGACGCCGCCACCAGCGGATGGCGGGTGGCCGCGCGGAAGATGCTCGCGAGCGGTTCGGTTGCGGCGATGACCAGGAGCGCCCCCTCGCGACGCAGCACCGGCTCGATGGCCTCGTCGATCACGCGGGCGTATTGCAGCAGTCGTTCCTTGGGATCCTCGGAGGTGCGCAGGTGCGAGAGGGTCTGCCGGTCGTTGGTGAGGTCGAGGGCGAGTGCATCCTCGAAGTCGCGCGGCAGCCCGGGAATGTCAAGCGCCGCGACCGGACGCGCGCTGGCATCGATGAGCCGAACCTCGGATTCGGAGAGGGCGAGCACCATGACCGGCGGGTGAAGGCCGAGCACCCCTTCGAGCAACGGCCCGATGAGGAAGCGGTCACCGACCCCCACCCAAGGTTCCGGCGAGGTCGGGAGCACGTAGGACTCGAGGTCGCGCGCGCTCGCGAAGATCGCCACCGCGCGGGCGTGGGGATCGAGCTGCCCCGGCGCCTCGACGGAATGCTGCGCGACCTGCTCCAGCCTGCCGCGCACCGCATCGACGATGTCGGGCGTGGCGCCCACTCGCTGCAGCTGCTCGGCGGCGGCGCGGATCTGCGCGCCCGCGACCGGCGACGGGTGGTTGCCGCGTGCCCAGTCGTCAGCGGTGCCGTAGATGGTGACGCACCACGGGGCGCGGGTCTCGCCGAGACGCTGGACGTCTCGGGCCTGCGGTCGGTTCAACATGCGGCTCAACTCCCTCGGTGAACCCCTGGATGTGAACATCCTGCCGTCCCACGAATGGGGGGTACAGGGCACAAGGTCCCGTGTACGCGTTACCGTCCGCCGCGCCGCCGCAGTGCGATGAGCACGCCGACGACGACGCCGAGCACCGCGAGGCCGGGCACGAGGTTCCACGACAGCCCTTGCAGCTCACGGAGCAGGCCGTCGGACGCTTCGAGCACCGGAGTGACCAGAAGGTAGACGTCGGCACCGACGAGAAACCCCACAACGCCCCCGATGAGCCCGCCGACCACCACGCCGAGCGGTCGAATGCTGCGGGCCGACGGCGCGCGGTGTTCCGGTGCAGGGGTGGAGTTCATGAGCCCAGCATTGGCGCGGTGACCGAGCGCGGCCAGGGCCGAAGGTCCTGACCGCCGGAGTCGGCGCGCGTCGGGACCTTCGGCCCTCACGTGCCCGCCCGCACCGCCATAGCGTCGTCATGTCGGCCAGGCAGGCCGGGAAGCGAGGCGTGTGAGATTTCCCGAGTAGTCGGGCGACTCATCGTTCTCGGCTGGCGGATGTTCCAGCTAGCCCGGCACTGACCGGTCAGCCGGAGAGCTTGTCGCGAGCCGCCCGCGCGATCGGTCGGGGCACGCGGTCTCCGTATTCCGCCAGGAACGCCCGCACGCCGCCTGGGTCGACGGCGCCGGCGTGTTTGAGTGCGATGCCGACAGGTTTCGACACGATCGGGTCGGCATCCTGAAGGAGCAGCGCGGCGATCCGGTAGAGGTCGGCGAGACCGGCCGGATGCGCGGGTCGGGTGTAGAACAGCGGCGCCGTCATCGCGGTGCGGCGCCGCAGCGGGTCGGGCGAAGCGGCGAGGTCGAAGAGCACATCGCGAGGCCGGTCGCGCAGCCAGCCGCCGATCACGCGGGGGGCTGCGCGATCCGCCATGTCCCAGGTGTCGATCGCGTCGTGCCGCTCGAGGTAGAGGTCGCGCCGAGCGCGACGCTCGTCAGCCGTCACACCCTTGCGGCGTACCGCGAAGTCGAGAATGCAGAATGCGGCGAGCCGCGGTTCGTACTCCGGCATCCCCAGCAGTTTCTCTACCTCCGCGAGCGGCACATCGGCGTAACGCTCGGCGATCTCGAACAGCGTGCCCATGCGCACCCCGAGCACTCCACCACCGCCGTGATAGTGCTTCTGCGGATGCGCCACCGGATCGGCCACCGCGCTCAGGTCGGTGACGAGGGCGGCAGCCGTCGGCATGGCGCGATCCTACGACGCAGGCTGCGATCCCTCGAAGTCCAAATCGTTGAAATACCTAGAAGCATGAGGTATATACCTAGCAGCACGATGTATAGTCGTCGTGTGAACATCGACAAGGATCTCGTCGCCGCGATGGCGACGCCCCTCGTGCTCGCGATCCTCGCCGAAGGCTCCAGCTACGGCTACGCGATCCTCAAGCGCGTACGCGACGTCTCGGCGGGCGAGGTGCAGTGGACCGACGGGATGCTCTATCCCCTGCTGCACCGCCTCGAACGTCTCGGTCACATCGTCGCCGAATGGGGTGAGTCGCCGGAAGGTCGGCGACGCAAGTACTACCGCATCACCGACACCGGCCGCGCCCAGCTCGCCGACCAGCGCCGCCAGTGGGAGACCGCAACCCGCACCCTCGGCGGCATCTGGGGCTTCGCCCTTCCGGCGACGGGAGCCTGATCATGGACGCACGTGAGACCTGGATCGGCGACTGGCGTGCCGCCATCGAACGCGGCGGGGCCGTCGACTCGTCCGACGCCGACGAGCTTGAGAGCCACCTCCGCGACCAGATCGCCGAACTCGAAACCGTCGGACTGAGTGGCGAGGAGGCGTTCCAGATCGCCGTCGGGCGGCTCGGCAAGGTCGACCAGCTCACCGCCGAGTACGCGCGCGAACACGGCGATCGGATGTGGAAGCAGCTCCGCACGCCCGCTCCGAACGAGCCCGGGCGGCTCTCGATCGCGATGATGCTCGGGTTCGCGGCGCTCGCCGCCGTCATCGTGCTCATCGCCCGGTTCGCGGCGAGTTCCACCGCGAGCGGCGACATGTTCCTGCTCAATGGACCGATCTCGCCGTGGTTCCTACGAGACCTCGGCCTCTTCGTGTTGCCGGTGCTGGCCGCGTACTTCGTGGTCGTGCGTCGCACGCCGACTCGCCGGGTGCTCGTGCTCGCCGGGGTTGTTGCGGTGCTCGCACTCGCGGTGAACCTCTTCCCCTTCGCGCCGGGGTCGGCGAGCGACATGCTGATCTGGATCCACCTGCCTGTCGCCCTCTGGTTCGTCGTCGGAGTCGCCTACGCCGGTCGCGAAGCGCTGTCGTCTGCGCGACGCATGGATGTCATCCGATTCAGCGGTGAGTGGGCGATCTACTACTCGCTCATCGCGCTGGGCGGGCTCGTGCTGCTCGGACTCACCGTGCTCGTGCTCACCCCGATCGCGCCCGACCTGATCGAAGATCTCATCGGGTGGATCGCCCCGGCCGGCGCGAGCGGCGCGGTCGTCGTGGCCGCGTGGCTGGTCGAGGCGAAGAAGAGCATCATCGAAAACCTCGCCCCGGTGCTCACCGCGATCTTCACCCCGCTCTTCGCGGTGATGCTCGTCGTCGCGGCGGTCGGCTACGCCGTCACCGGCCTCGGCCGCGACTTCGACCGCGACCTGCTGGCGGTGTTCGACGTGCTGCTGCTCGTCGTTCTCGGCCTCGTCGTCTACGGAATCTCGGCCCGCCCGGCGACCCGCGGCGCGGGACTGATGGACGTCATCCGCCTCATCGCCGTCGTCGCGGCGATCGCCCTCGACATCCTCGTACTCGTGGCGATGCTCGCCCGCATCGGCGACCTCGGCTTCACCGTCAACCGTGCGGCCGTACTTGGGCTCAACCTGGTGCTGCTCGTCAACCTCGTCGGCACTGCCTGGTTCACAGTCACCCTGCTCGCAGGCCGCAGCCGACCCGTGCACCTCGAACGCTGGCAAACCTCCTACCTGCCGGTGTTCCTCGCGTGGGTGCTCGTCGTCATCCTCGTACTGCCGCCGTTGTTCGCCTTCGCCTGATCGCCGCCGGAGGATCGGCCTGTGGATTGTTTCTGCGCCCGCGCGGGGCTGGCGACGACGATGTCGACATGCGAATCAGGGCAACGATCGGCACCCGGCTCCGGGACGACGACCGGGGGGACGTCCCGGGCTGGGTGCTGATCTCGTTGATGACCGCGGGGCTGTCAAGTTGGCGACGAATAGGGCGATTGGAATCCCGTCGAAACGACCGCCATGGATGAGATTGGCGACCCGAACTGCCCCAACTGCCTCGAACCCATGCGGGCAATGTCGACCTGCTGGTGGTGCGCTAGATGCGCACTCTCCCTCGTCGCCCGCTAGTCCTTTGTTCGCCTGACCACTTCGGACCCGATCGGGCCGGGGGACTTGCCGCGCGTGGACGATGACCGCTGAGCCTCAACGCGGTCGATTGAAGCGGCCAAGTCTTCGCTTGGGCTCATGGACCGAAGCGTCGAGAAGTAAAGGTCGCGTGCTTCCTGCGACGTTAGGTGCCGAGAGTGCTGCGGATCTGCCATTCGCCCCACCTTCATCCTTCTGGTTACGCTAGCGCCTGCGGTAGACATCGGCTAGCAATGCCGCGCAGTTCGAAGCGAACTCCTTGATTTCGTTGTTGTTGAGACACGTCCCGAGAGACGTCGATGTCGTAGTCATGGGAACGTCGATGGAGAGAATGCCAACGTAGGTTCCATCGCTGTTGACGATGGGAGTCGCGAGTACTTCCGCGTACTTGCCTACAATCCCTCGGAACTCTCCGTAGGTGAAGCCAGCACGGGTTTCGCCCTTCATGCCCTTGAAGGCGGCTTCGGTGATCTCGGGCCCCCAACGCTCAGAGATCGGTTTGAGGTTCGCGTGTAGCTGGCGGCGCTGGTCCCATGCGCGCCCGACCGTGCCCTTGCCGGCGACCCAAGCGACCTCGCTCGCCTGCGGAGTATCCGTGAGACGGTACCTGAACTCCCGAGCGAGCTTCTTGTCGTCGCGTTGCTTGAAGAACACGCTTGCGCCAATGCTCGCGATGTCGATCCCAGCGCGAGGGGCAATCAACCGCAGACAACCGAGGACCGCTTTAGTAGCGTCGGCGCGCCGCTTCTCGTCCGCCTTTCCCCTGGCCTCACGAATGATCTGAAGGAGGCTCTCGACAAAGATGATTCCCCCAGAGATCGTCAGGGCCCACCCTTCGAAGGTGGCGTTACTCTCAATCACTTTGGCGGTGACGAGACCCTTCTGGGACACCACGACCAAGGCCCACGCTGCTTCTGCAGCGCGGAGGATGTATCTCAAGACGGCCCTGACCATGACGGCTCATGCTACTGAAGCCTTTGTCCTTGGCTTGACAGCGGCGCGTTTCGCGCCGAACGACCTACCGCCCCAGGTAAATCGGTTCTACCCCAGCGTTGTGAGCCTGAATGGGTCGGAACCGCTGCTTAGGCGATCGAGGGTCTCGAGGTCGGCCAGCCTCCCAGTCATCCTGAATCGCATTGTGCGCGTCGTCACGGTCGGGATGGGAACCCAGGTCGCACCCGTCGAGACTCAACGCAAGCCAGAAGGTCGACTTGGATCGCCCGAGATGTCGCATCTGAACGGTGCCGATCTGCCGCCCGTAGTCGTCATAGACCGGGTGTAGAGGCTCTGCCATGCAGTCGAACATATATTCGAAGGTTGCGACACGCCAGAAGCTGTCACAATGCAGCATGCGAATCGGGGCGCTCATCGTCATCCTGCTGCTCGCCGGCTGCGCGGCAGCCACGCCCGCCGCGGATGGTGGCAGCTACGGATCGGTCGAGGACTTGCGTGATGCGTACGTCGCGGCGGGTGGAGATTGCGACGGATGGTCGCAGGACAACCAGGTCACGTTAGCCGCTGAGTCTGGCGTATGCGACAGCAACACCGTCCTCTCGACCTACACGAGCCAAGATGCGAAGGAAGAGATCGTGGCGACCGTGAAGGCAGTTGGCGATGTCATCGGCGGGTACAGCCTTCTCGTCGGCGTCAACTGGATCATCAATTCACCGGATGCCAAAGACGCACGAGAAGTTCTAGGCGGCACCTTGGTGTTCGACGACTGACTCGCTACAGGCCGTGAAGTAACTCCAGTACCCGAACCAACGAAGATTCGAGGATCAGGAAATGGCACTTGAGATCACCCATGTCCGCAAGGACCGTGACGGCGACATCACTCACCTGAAGGGCGACTCGTGGAGTGACACCATCGAAGGTGTCATCAGCGACATCGAGAACGGCAGGTACTCCTACTACGTCCGCGTCAACGGCCAACAGGCGACGGTCAGAGTGGTCCCCGCCACCTCATACCGGAAGAAGCATCTCAAGACCGACGCAGACACAACGACGAGAAACAACCTCGACTATTTGCCGACGTTCTGAAGAGCCCGCAACGCAACGGCCAACCCCAAGACCGGCAGAGCGCGCTCGTTGATCCCGTCGACCTGTCCCTCAGCGTCGTACGTCACCAGCCACGGGCCGAAACGCCTACTGCTCGACTGGCTCGAAGATGCCGGCGAACTTTTGCGCGGTCGCGGCGTCGGTCGCCATTATCGCGACCGCCCCGTCGCGGAATAGAGCGTCAGTCGGGCTGAGCTCAGGCCGACCCGACTGAAGGTATGCGTCAAGGGCCTCGGGAGACTCCTGCTCGTAGAAGAAGACCAGTTCCCCACCCTCGTACGGCGTACACATGCCGG
>CAZCEE010000113.1:0-7300 GCA_964497165.1 uncultured Schumannella sp.
GCATGTGTTAAGCACGCCGCCAGCGTTCATCCTGAGCCAGGATCAAACTCTCCGTAAGGTTTGGTAGCACGGGACCCGAAGGTCCCGGCAAACCGGTGCGCAGCTCGTCCGGAATGGGACGAGACTGCGCGAGTTGATCTGACTAAAGGATTGTCTACTGACAATCCGTCAATCCAAAGGAATCTCGTGACCGGCTCGATCAGATCGAGTCAGCCACAGAGGTATTTGGCATTTGACATAGTGCACGCTGTTGAGTTCTCAAGGATCGGGCGCGCCAGAACCCCGACCGTTTCGGGTGGGATTCAGGGCAACTTCTCCAACTTACCAGCGCGGGCATGCGTGTCAAGCGACACGCCGAACCGAAGCGGTTCCTCGCGCTGGGCTCCCCACTCTAGCTCGTCGGGCCGCGCTTGTCAGCACGGATCCTGGCGATCCTTCGGGAGGAGTGTCCCCACTTGAGGCCCGGATGCTCCAGCGGCGTTGTTCACACTGCGGCTTCCGGCACCTTTGGGGTGACGAGTGACAAAGTTACGGGACGATCGGCCCTCCGCCAAATCGAGCGTGCATCCCGGGCGTGTCGACCCTCAGATGCCCGGAAAATCAGGGCTCGAGGCAGTACGTGGTGTGCCAGGTCGCCACGCTGGCCTCCGCCTCGGCCGCCGCGATCTGGGTCTGGTTCGCGGCGTCGTCGACGGTGCGAGCCGCCGTCACCGCGTCGACGATCGTCTGGCCTTTTTCGGCGAGGAGCTCCATCCCCGTGCGCAAGCCTGCCGGTGAGGTCGCCGCGAGCGTGGTCCAACGGTCGGTCCACGCCTGCATGAGCGTGAGCGATTCGCTGACCGAGGCGCCGGGCGCGGGCCAGCCGAGCGTCGGTGGCGTCACCATTGCGGGATCGGCTTCGGCCGCGGCGCAGAATTCTGCACTGGCGGCCGCGATCTCAGCGTGCTGCATCTGGTCGGCGCGGACACTCCAGTACACGTACCCGGCGATGCCGGCGGCGATGGTCGACAGAACTCCGAGGACGAGGGATGCGCGCACCACCCCGATGATCCAGCCGCGGCGTCGGCCGCTGCGCGCTGCGTTGGCGATCGCGAGTACGAGCCCGAATGGTGGCGCGAGTGCGGCGAGTACGAGTCCGACCTTCTCCCCCGTCGTCGATCGTTCAAGATCTTCGGGGGTCTCCACAGCAGCCTTCGTGCTCGGCAAGAGCGGGCCCGGCGAGAAGACGGTGGCAGGAACTGCCGGTTCCGACCGCACGAGCGGGTGGTCGGGATACGACTGCTCGACCGGCTCCGCGATACGCGGGGGTTCGGCGAGGGTCGGGGGGTTCGCGACGGCCTCGTAGGCGGGACCGGCAGGCGGTGAATAGGTAGGCGCCTCAGCGACCGGAGGCGGGTACGCGGGTGGGGAGTACTCGGGCGGCGAGTACGTAGGAGGTGGGTACGCGGCGGGTGGTTCGTACGCGGCGGGAGGTGGGTACGCGGGAGGTGGCTCGTACGCGGCGGGAGGTGGGTACGCGGGAGGTGGCTCGTAGGCGGCGGGCGGCTCGTAGGCGGGAGGCGGCGGGTACACCGTCGGGGCGTAGGCCTGCCCCTGGGGCGGCGCCGACGGGAATGCGGCGGGGTCGAGGCCCGCGGGGTATTGAGCCGTCGGTGGATAGGTCGGGGCGGCCGGCGCGTGACCGGGGTACTGCGTGTCGGCCGGGGCGGGCAGGTCGTAGGACTGCGGCGACTGAGGAGCCGCAGGTGCACCGGGATACTCCGGGCTCGCGGGCGCGCCGTAGGGCGACGCTGACGGAGCGGCCGCCGGGGCGGGCAGGTCATAGGACGGCGACGCCTGCGGGGTGGGCGCCGGCATCTCGTACCCGGGAGAAGCGGGCGGCTCGTAGGCGAGCGGGGTGTAGGCGGGCGGAGTGTAGGCGGGCGGCTGGTAGGCCGGCGGGGCGTAGGCAGGTGCCGGGGCGACGGGCGCGGATGCCGGGACGCTGCTAGGTGCGAGGCCCGGATACTGCGGTGCTGCGGCGGGTGGTGCTGCGGCGGGTGGTGCAGCGGACGGTGCCGCAGCGGGATGTGCTGGCTCCGGGAACGCGGGCGCAGTGCGACGCGGACCGGGTTCGGTCTGCGGGGTCACGCCCCCGAACAGCGCGGCCAGGCCGTCGCCGTCTTCGTCGTTGTTGAAACTCACTTCGCCCTCCTCCGCGAGCCTAGGTGACTCTCGTATCGGGGGTGTTACGGAAGCCCGTGGATCCCGTGGAAGCCGCCCCGATCATCCGGCCACCGTTTGCGTCGGGGCATGCAGGCCCGCGAGTGTCTTCTTCCCCCGCCGCAGCACGGCGAGCCCACCGGGAAGGAAGGCGCCGTCAGCGGTCGCATCCGCCCCCTCGACCCGCGTGTTGTTGAGGTAGACGCCGCCCTGCTCGATGGCGCGACGTGACTCGCTCAGGCTCGAGGTGAGGCCGGCATCCATCAGCAGTTGCGCGACAGTGGCCCCGGATGCGGCGGTCGCGGTGGGCAGTTCGGCGATCGCCGACCGCAGCGTGGCTTCGTCGAGCGCGCCCAGGTCGCCGTTGCCGAACAGCGCTTCGGCCGCCGTGAAAGCCGCGTCGGTCGCCGCCGTTCCGTGTACGAGCGTCGTCACCTCGCGGGCGAGGGTGCGCTGCGCCTCGCGCTTGAACGGTTCGGTCGCGACCGCCTGCTCGAGACGTTCGATCTCGGCGCGCGGGAGGAACGTGAAGACCTTGAGCCGCCCGATCACATCGGCGTCGTCGGTGTTCAGCCAGAACTGGCTGAACGCGTACGGGCTGGTGAGTTCCGCATCCAGCCAGACCGCGTTGCCCTCGCTCTTGCCGAACTTCGTGCCGTCGCTGTTGGTGATGAGCGGCGTGCCGATCGCGTGCACCGACACGCCCGCGGCCTTGTGGATGAGGTCCACGCCGCTGGTGAGATTGCCCCACTGGTCGCTGCCGCCGGTCTGCAGCACGCAACCGTACTCGCGGTGCAGGTGCAGGAAGTCCATGCCCTGAAGCACCTGGTAGCTGAATTCCGTGTAGGAGATGCCTTCGTCGGAGCCCAGCCGCGAGGCGACGATCTCTTTCTTGATCATCGTGCCGATGCGAAAGTACTTGCCGATGTCGCGCAGGAAGTCGATCGCCGAGAGCGGCGCCGTCCAGTCGAGGTTGTTCACCATGCGCGCGGCGTTCGCGCCGTCGAAGGCGAGGAACCGCTGCACCTGAGCCTGCAGGTTGCCGACCCATTCGGCGACCGTCTCGGGGGTGTTGAGGGTGCGCTCCGCCGTCGGTCGCGGGTCGCCGATGAGGCCGGTCGAGCCGCCGACGAGGCCGAGCGGGCGATGACCGGCGAGCTGGATGCGTCGCATCGTGAGCAGTTGCACGAGGTTTCCGAGGTGCAGGCTCGCCGCGGTCGGGTCGAAACCGCAGTAGAACACCACCGGCGGACCGGCGAGCAGCTTCTTCAACTCCCCCGCATCGGTGGAGACGTGCACGAGGCCGCGATACACCAGCTCATCCCAGACGTCGTCGAACGTCGGGTCGTTGCGCTGTTGCGCGAGTCTCTGCTCGTCGGAGCTGGCGGATGCGGGCACCGGGACAGGTTACCCGCCACTAGGGTGACAGCGGTTCTCGTCCGGTTTCTCGAGCCTCGCGACCCTCGGCACGTCGTTCGCCGCGAGTTCGTTCGCGACCACTCCGACGGCGTCGTCGTCGGGTTCGGGCGGGAGCAGTTCGTCGAGCGGATTCTCCGGTGGTGGGTCCTCAGGCGGCGGCGGCGGTGGTGGCGGCGGTGGGCGCTGATCAAGTCTGAATGCTTGATTTCTCTCTATCAAGACTCTATCCTTGAGCGATGTACGTCCTCACCGTCGACCAGATCGACAGCCAGCGCAACGCCGACCGCGTCGAGTCGGCGTTGCGCGACATCGAGAGCCGGTTCGGCACCCGACTGCTCGTACCCCCCGAGCGCACCGCCGGCGACGAGTTTCAGGTCGCGACCGAACACGGCTCCGTCGCCCTCGACCTGGCGCTGACACTCGTCCGAGCCGGTGACTGGAGCGTCGGCCTCGGCGTCGGCGACGCGCGAACGCCGTCCGGTGCGAGCGTGCGGGCGATGTCCGGCACCGCGTTCGTCAACGCCCGGGAGGCCGTGACCACGGCCAAGAAGCGGCCGACGAGGTTCGCTCTCGTCGCCGACGCCGTCGAAACAGCCGGCCTCGACCCCCTCATCCGACTGCTACTCACCCTGCGGGAGCGTCGAACCCCCGAAGGCTGGGAACTGTTCGATCTGCTGGACGACGAGCCGCACCTCACCCTCACCGATGCGGCCGGTCGGCTCGGCATCAGCGTGCAGGCCGCGAGCCAGCGCGCACACACCGCAGGCCTGCGACTCGATCGAGAGGCGCGCGAGGCGCTCGGCGCGATGCTGACGGATGAGGGTGGGAGGATCGGAAGATGAATCCGCTCTTCCTCGTCTACGTCTCGTGGATCGGCGCCATCGTCTTCGTGCTCGCGGCTGTCGCCGTGGCGATCCTCGCCATCCGCCTTCGGCAGCCGGTGATCGCACTCTTCGGGCTGCTGCCGGTGACGCTGGGTATCGTCTGGCTCGCGCTCGACATCGCCTTCCCTGAGCCGCCGTTCCTGCCCGCGGTCATCGGGCTCGGTCTCGCCGCTCTTGGCATCATCGGGGGCAACCCGCTCACGGTCTGGGTGCTCGGTCGCGCCGCGAAGGGTGACGTTGACAGCGGGACACACGGCGGCATCCTCGTGCCGGAAGAGACCGCGAGTGGTGCGAAGAGCGCGACCCGAACGCGCGAGGTGCTGCGTGGCGGAACCTGGATCGGCTATCTCGAGCGCCTCGCTGTGATCGGGGCGATCGTCGTCGGGCATTTCGAGATCATCGCCGCCGTCATCGCGATCAAGGGCCTCGGCCGATTCTCCGAACTCGACGCTCCCGAAGCGCGGGAGCGGTTCATCATCGGAACCCTGGTGAGCATGACGTGGGCCGCCCTGTGCGGCGCCCTCATCGTGCTGCCGATCGCCCTCAACGCGTGAACGCCGGCGCGTGAACACCCTGCGGCTGGCCTTCTCAGCGGCCGACCCCGGCCTGCGGCGGCTCGGTGCCACGGTGCGCGCCACGACCAGCTTCCTCGTCGTCGTCGTCGCGTTGTTCGTCACCTGCGGGGTGGCCGGCATCGCGTGGTCGCTCGCGATCCCCGGCATGCTCGTCGCCGCGGTCGGCAGCATGACGATCGGCATGGGCGCGCGCGAACGGCGCCGGTTCGTGCCGCTGCTCGTGCTCGCCGGGTCGGGAAGCGTGGGGCTCGTGCTGGGAGTGCTCGTGCTCGGGGACCCACTCGTGTCGGCGGCCGTGTTCTTCGCCCTGTCGGTGGCGGTGCTCGCCTCGACGCTGCTCGGCACGGGCGGCACGATCGTCGCGCTCGGTGGCGTCGCCGGATTCGTCGCCGCTGCGATCGCGCGCCCGGGCTGGGCCGACCTGCCGTGGGCACTCGGGGGCGTGATCGTCGGCACGGGACTTCCCGTGCTCGTGCTGACCGTGCTGTTGCGCTATCGACCGCGCATCCACACCCGCCGGATGATCGGCAGCCTGCGCGCCCTCGTCGAGCAGATGCCCCTCGCCGTTGCCGGGGGGCCGCAGTCCGCGCGTCGACATCTCGATGCGCTGGAAGCCGCGATCTCGACCGCCCGTGCTCGCATCGCCGCCGACCCCGACGGCTGGCCCGATGCGCTGCGCCGCGGTGACGGTGCAGCTCTCGCCGAACTGGGGGCGCGCTTCGAGCTCGCCGTCACGGCAGCCCTCACCGGCGGCGGCACGGCCGATCTCGACGCTCTCGTGGCCGATCCCCTGCTCCACGCGCCGGAACGCGCCCGCACGCCCGGCCGCACGTCGACGCTCGACCAGCCCTATGCGCCGCCCCGCCTCGACTGGCGCCGCGCCGGCCGCAGTCTGCTCTCGATCGCGACGCAACTGTTGGCGGCGATCGCCCTGTCTCTCCTCGTCGCCCAGTTCGTCGACTCTCGCCACTGGTACTGGGCGGTGCTCGCCGCCGCCGTGATGGTGTTCGGCATGACCTCGGCAGCGGCATCCCTCAGCAAGGGATATCGCCGCATCCTCGGCGCGATCGCCGGACTCGCGGTCGGCCTCGGCCTGTCGCTTCTCGTTCACGACAACCTCATCCTCGTCGCGGTCGTCGCACTCGTCGCCCTGTTCGTGCAGCAGTACGCGGCCGAGCTCGCGTACGGGGTGAGCGTCTTCGCGCTCAGCGTGCTGGTGACGGTGCTCTTCGGGCAGACCACGGCCGACCCGCTCGAGAGCATCCCGGCCCACCTGCTGCTGACCGCGGTCGGGGCCGTGATCGGCACCGGCGTCGGCTTCGCCGTGCTGCCGGCGCGCATCGGCGAGACAATGCGCCGCCATGCCGACGACGCGATGGCCGAGGTACAGACGACCCTGGCCGGCATGGCGTCGGGCGGTCGTTCCGACGAGGTCACCCTCGCCGGCCGGGACGCGCTCGCCCGCTTCGAGGTGCTGCGCTCGGAAGCCAAATCCTCGCGCCGCGGGTGGCCGCTGTCGCGCCACGAACGCATCCTCGCCGAACAGATCGGCGCCGGCGCCGTCGTCGCCCGCGAACTGCGCGCCGCTGTGCACGACTACCGCGCCCGAGTCGTCGACCGCCCGGGATACAGTTCCGCGGTCGCTGATGTCTCCACAAAGGTCGCCGCGGTGCGTGCCGAACTGATCGGCGGCCCGTCCCGGCAGCGCGACGAGCCCCCCACCTCGGGGCCGACAGCGTCGGAGCACGGCCTCGTGCGGCTCGAACTCGCGATCGACGGCCTCGCCGTCGCCCTTCGCGCTGGCTGATCCCGCGCTACGAGCGCCGTTTCGGCGCCGACCTCTTGTAGGGCGAGACCGTCGGGTCGCCGGGGATCCAGAATCGCCACGGGTAAGTGTCGGAGCCCCCCTCGCCCGACACCCCGGTGCGGGGTCCGGTGGCGACCTGGGGCACGGGATGCGGCGGCAGATCCAGCCGGAAGTGCTCCCCCAGCCGCGCCCCGTTGTCAGCGAGCTCGATGCCGAGCGCCACGCAGAGCCGCGCCGGACCGCGGGCGAGATCGGCGTCCGTCTTCGACCTCAGGCGCCGCGACCGGGCGGCATCGAGCCCCGTCACGACCTCGCCGGCGCGCAGTAGGACGGCTGTCGCTTCGCCCTCGGCGCCGACGACGATGTTCGCGCAGACGTGCATGCCGTAGGTGAAGTACACGTAGAGGTGACCA
>CAZCEE010000114.1:0-7293 GCA_964497165.1 uncultured Schumannella sp.
CGCTCGGCGTCGTCGGCGTCATCTCGCCGTTCAACTTTCCGGCGATGGTGCCGATGTGGTTCTTCCCGATCGCGATCGCGCTCGGCAACACCGTCATCCTGAAGCCGTCGGAGAAAGACCCGTCGGCGGCGATCTGGATGGCGCAGGCGATGAAGGAGGCCGGCCTGCCCGACGGCGTGTTCAACGTCGTGCACGGCGACAAGGAGGCGGTGGATGCTCTGCTGACCCACCCCGACGTTGCGTCGATCTCGTTCGTCGGCTCCACCCCGATCGCTCGCTACGTGTATGAGACGGGAACCGCGGCCGGGAAGCGCGTGCAGGCGCTCGGTGGGGCGAAGAACCACATGGTGGTGCTGCCCGACGCCGACCTCGACCTCGTCGCCGACTCCGCGGTCAACGCCGGCTTCGGCTCCGCCGGGGAGCGCTGCATGGCGATCTCGGTCGTCGTCGCGGTCGACCCGATTGCGGATGACCTCATCCCGAAGATCGTGTCGCGCATGTCGGGGCTGAAGGTGGGCGACGGCACCCGCGGCTGCGACATGGGCCCGCTCATCACGAAGGAGCACCGTGACAAGGTGGCGGGCTACCTCGATGTCGCCGTCGCCGACGGTGCGTCGCTGGTCGTCGACGGGCGTGGCATCACCGTCGACGGGGAGGCCGACGGCTTCTGGCTCGGCCCGACGCTCATCGATCGCGTTCCGATCACCTCGGACGTTTACATTCACGAGATCTTCGGACCCGTGCTGTCGGTCGTGCGCGTCGCCTCCTACGAGGAGGGTCTTGCCCTCATCAACGGGTCGCCATACGGCAACGGCACGGCGATCTTCACCAACGACGGCGGTGCCGCGCGGCGTTTCCAACGCGAAGCGACCGTCGGCATGATCGGCATCAACGTGCCCATCCCGGTGCCGGTCGGCTACTACTCCTTCGGCGGCTGGAAGGATTCGCTCTTCGGCGACACGAAGGCGTACGGCCCCGACGCCATCCACTTCTTCACCCGCCAGAAGGCGATCACCTCCCGCTGGCTCGACCCCTCGCACGGCGGCATCAACTTGGGCTTCCCGACGAACTGACCGTGACCGTCTTTCGCCACGGCTGGAGCCGCGGGCTCGCGGCGGGGGAAACGACTCCCGCCGCGACGCCATGACTCCCGCCGCGAACGCCGACGCTGCTTACTCGGGCGAGTACGGACGACTCGGGCCAGCACGGACGCCCGGAAGCGCCGCGCACGCCCGAGTTAGGCGATCGCGGTGGCGGGGGGCTGCACGATCGTCGAGATGCGCACGCCCGAGCGTTCGGTGAGTTCGGGCACGTCGATCGCCCCGTGACGCTCCGCCGCGTGGATGATGATCGCCGCGCACGCTTCGGCATCCGCGACCGCGTCGTGGTGCGGAAAGTCGGAGAAGCCCGCGGCGAGCGCCACCGACGGCAACTTGTACGAGTCGAGCGTGTACGTGTTGCGGGCGATCTGCAGACTGCAGAAGTAGGAGTACGCAGGCACGGCGAAACCGGTCGCCGTGCACGCGGCCTTGATGACGCCCATGTCGAAGCCTGCGTTGTGCGCGACCAGGTGGTCGTCGCCGGTGAAGGCGAGCAGGTCGGCCATCTGGTCGAGCCAGGATGGGGCATCCAGCACCATGTCGGCGGTGATGCCGTGGATGCGGGTGTTCCAGTCGATGAAGTGGTCGTGCCCGAGCGGGGGCCGGATGAACCAGCCGATGCGGTCGACGACCTGGCCGTCACGCACCTTCACGAGACCGACGGAGCATGCACTCGCCATCGATGAGTTCGCGGTCTCGAAGTCGATGGCGGTGAAGTCGAGCGGCACATACCGACTCTGACACGGGCCCCCGACGCCGCCGGTCGGGCACGCCGCAGGCCGACGGATAGGCTCGTTCCCCGTGGCACTCACCATCGGCATCGTCGGACTCCCCAACGTCGGCAAGAGCACCCTGTTCAACGCGCTCACCAAGAACGACGTACTCGCGGCGAACTACCCGTTCGCGACGATCGAGCCGAACGTGGGTGTGGTGAACCTGCCCGACCCGCGGCTGAAGGTGCTCGCCGAGATCTTCGGCAGCGAGCGGATCCTGCCGGCGACGGTGTCGTTCGTCGACATCGCCGGCATCGTCGCGGGCGCTTCGGAGGGGGAGGGGCTGGGCAACCAGTTCCTCGCCAACATCCGCGAAGCCGAGGCGATCGCGCAGGTCGTGCGCGGATTCGACGACCCCGACGTCGTGCACGTCGCAGGAGTCGTGGATGCCCGCAGCGACCTCGAAGTCATCACCACCGAGCTGGCGCTCGCCGATCTGCAGACCCTCGAGAAGGCGATTCCGCGCTTCGAGAAGGAGGTGCGCGGCAAGAAGCTGGAGCCGGCAGTTCTGGATGCCGCGCTCGCCGCGCAGGCAGCACTCAACGACGGCATCCCGTTGTCGCGCGCGAAGGGCGTCGACCTCGCCGCCATCCGCGAACTCGGCCTGCTCACCGCGAAGCCGATCATCTACGTGTTCAACGTCGACGAGGCGGTGCTGGGGGATGCCGACAAGCTCGCCTCGCTCGCGGAGCTCGTCGCCCCCGCGAAAGCCGTCTTCCTCGACGCGAAGCTCGAGTCGGAGCTGATCGACCTCGACGAGGCCGACGCCGCCGAACTGCTCGCCTCGACCGGACAGACCGAGTCAGGGCTCGACCAGCTCGCCCGCATCGGCTTCGACACCCTCGGTCTGCAGACCTACCTTACCGCCGGCCCCAAAGAGGCACGCGCCTGGACGATCGGCAAAGGCTGGAAGGCTCCTCAGGCGGCGGGCGTCATCCACACCGACTTCGAGAAGGGCTTCATCAAAGCCGAGATCGTCTCCTTCGAGGATCTCGTCGCGACCGGCTCCATCGCCGAAGCCCGGGCGAAAGGGAAAGCGCGCATCGAAGGTAAGGACTACGTCATGCACGACGGCGACGTGGTCGAGTTCCGCTTCAACGTTTAGTGAGCACGACTGCTTGCGTTGCTGTCAGTGCCGACCCTCTCGGCCCCGTCTAGTCCGCGACAGTCAGCGATTGTGCCACTTGCCTTGCTCGCGGAAGTGCTTGGCGCTGGCGGCGCGCTGAGCCTCAGTCAGCGGTGGCAAGTTGTCTTCGCCATCCTCGTCTTGCGACTCGGCAGGGCCTTCCAGTTGCGAGTCTTCGTCGATCGGCTTGCTCATGCGCCGAGGATACCGACCCGACTGCGGAGGCCATGGCCCAGCGGGAGTTGGAGAGGCAGGCTCCGCCGAAAACTCGAGGGTGCCGTTTTCATGTCTTAGGTGGGAGAAAGCCGATTCGTGGCCTTACGTCGGCTCGAACGGGAAGGGTTCCAAAGTCCTTCACCAGCTGGTTGATCTCTGAGGTGACAGCATCAACCTCTCGGGACGTAGTCGGGGTGATAATCGGCGCCGCTTCCGCAGCCTTTCGGTCCACCGTTGTTTCCATGCGTGCGATGACTGCTCCACCACCGGCCAGCTGGTTGACCCACTGCGAGTGGATCATCTTGTTGCGCGCCACGCGGAGCCGGTCCGCGCGATCAACCCACTCCGTTACAAGTTGCTGGTCAGACTCCTTGTCAAACCCGAGGAGAAGCACGCGACAGTGTTTGATCAGCGTGTCAGGGTTGGTTCGATCGGTGAGGAGTGAGGCAAGGAAGGTATCGATGCCGGCCAGATTCTCGAACAATTGAGCGAGCAGCATCTCAATTTTGGACCATTCGACGACGAGCGCACCGAGTGCCGTGTGGTGCGGCCCCCAGTCCGGCTTGTCAGGAGTCGTATCCATGCGGCTGAGCGTAGCCCGCAGGAAGTCGCGGTCCGCTGGCTCCGCAGCTAACCCGGCTACTCCCAACGCCCGCATAGCGCACCCGCCTGCTACGGATCGCTGATCTACCCGGTCGTCGCTACTTCTCGGTCGACGTGATGTCGGACGTCCCTCCCATCCTGCGGGCATGGAACACGTCACCCCTCGTATCGCCGACATCTTCGACCCCTGGCTGAACGCCTACGCAGCAGAGCGCACCGGGAGGCGGCGCGACCGCATCCTGGCCGTGGGCGTGCGGGCGGCCCAGTGCCTCGAGGCAGAGTCCGACCGCATCGCGACCGACCCCGAGCGCCGCCTGATCGAGCTCGAACGCGAGTTCGGCACGCCCGATCCGGTGGCTCGGTCGATCGCCTGCGACGGGCTACCGACGCTGCTGATCCTGCTAACGACCGAGCGGTGGCTGCCGGCCGATCCACAGGACCGCCGGGCGCAACTCCAGGTGCTCGGAGCACTCGGGCAGTGGATGGGGTCGCCGCGCAGCCGATGGTACGGGTCGTACTGCGACGTGCTCACGCTGCAGGTCGAGGTCGACAGGTTGCGTTCGCTCGACCGCGCTGTCACCGTGCGAGAACGACGAGTGGGTTGAGGCGTCGCGCCAAGTGGAGCATCGTTGATGGTGGTTTGATCGACATGGAGGGTCCCTGTGCGAACGACGGTGACGATCGATGACCAGCTCATCGATCAGGCGAGGGCGCTCAGCGGAACTCGCGAGACGTCAGCGCTGCTGACACTGGGCCTGCGCGCGCTCATCCAACAAGAGAGGGCGAGGAGGCTCGCCCGGCTGGGTGGCAGCGATCCTTCGGCGACCGCGGCGCCACGCGGGCAGCAGCCCTCCGTCACGTGAGTTTCACGGAACCGGTGAACCGCCCCGAGCACGTGCTCCTCAACGCGTACCGGGTGCTCCACGGGCGAGGCGCCCATCGCATCCAAGCCGCCCCATACTTCTACGCGACGGGGCACTGGCGCTGCGCGACCCTCATCGACGGCGAGACGGTCGACACCCTGAAGTACACGAACGGGATGGGCTGGCACCTTCCGGGTCTTGCCGAAGAGGGGATCGTCGACGCCGAGCAGGAAGCCGATGCGATCTGGGCGACCCTCACGCCCGAGCAGCGGACGACGGCGGCGCGACCCGATCCCGCATACGTGATCTGGTTCTCGGCGCTGCTCGACGCGTGCGGCGACTCCGTTCCCGCAGCTCGCATAGCACCCGGTAGTCGCCGACACGGTACCGCCAGATGCCGGCACGGTCACCGGCGAGGCCCTTGCCGCGAGTTCGCGGATCGTCGAGAGTGGCCGTTTCGTCGAGGTAGTCGAGGATGCGGCGAGCCAACTGCCGGTCGAGCTTCCGAAGTTGCCGCAGAGCCGTCTCCGTGTACTCGACGCTAAAGGCCAAGCTCGCGCCTCACCTCGGCGTCGCTGAGCCGACGGTCGTTGCGTTCGATCGCCGCAAGGGCCACGAGGTAGTCGGCGCGGTCCTCAAGGAACTCGTCGAGAGCCTGCTTGACGTAGTAGCTCTTGCTACGCCCCGTCTGCTCGGCCAGTTGCTCGAGAGCGGACTCTTGTTCGGGCGAAAGTCGTACCGAGAGCATCTTTACCACCTCCGCAAACAAGTGTATGACATGTATGACGCGGCCGTCCGCGAACCGCAAAAGGGATCGGCGCCCGCCTCCCGAAGGAGACGAGCGCCGATCGACGGTGAGCGCGGGTCAGCCCGCGTTCTCCAACTCGTATGCGTCGCGCAGCTGCTCGATCTCGGCTTCGATCTCGTCGAGGTTGGCCGGGTCGGTCAGCCCGCACTGCTCCATCTCCTGGTCGACCTGGAGGGTCAGCCCTTCCTTACCGTCGGCGTGAGCCTCGGCGACGGTTCCCTCGCGGATCTCGTTGGCCTCCGACACCTGGTTGACCGCGGAGGTGTCGGTGCACAGGTGGTAGACCCGGCCGTCCGGAGTCCAGGCGACATTGTCGGCCCCGGTGAGTTCCGTGACGATCGCGGTGTACTCGTCGACCTGGCCTTCGTTGGCGATCTCGCCGACGATGACATCTTCGGTGTTCTCCTCCTGCGAGGCAGGGTTCCACTCGATGTTGAGCAGCATGGCGGCGACGAGCACGACCGCACCGACGGCGCCGGCGATGCCCTTGGTCTTGTTGTCGAGGTTCTTGTTGAGCAGGATCACGACGATGATCGGCACGAACGCGATGATGGTGATGATCGCACCCAACTGGTTCTGCACGAAGAAGCGGAACGCCTCCTGTCGCGACGCGGGGTCGGCCTTGTTGGCGGCCTTCCAGAGCTGCGAGCCGATGACCGTCAGGATGCCGATCACGACAAGCAGGCCGATGAGCGCCCACATGAGGTAGTCGCTCGGGATGAAGCCGGTGATCGGCTCGCCGTCAACGTTCGTGCCGCGGAGCTGCGTGAGCAGGTACCAGATGCCGACGCCTTCGAGGGCGATCGCGATGCCCCACAGGATGAAGGCGATGACGCGCTTCACGGTGGCGCCCGACTTGGCGTCCGGCGCGGCCTTCCAGCCGTCGCCCTCGCGGACGCGCTTATCGGCTTCCGCCTTGATCGCGGCCCGCTCTTTCGCGGTCGTCGTCGGCGCGGGTGCCTCGGCCGCTTCGACGATCTTTTTCCCGCTGCGGCTGCTGCGCTCTGCCATGTGAGTGCCCTTCTGAGTGGTGACTGGCCCACAGCATAGCGGCGTGCTGAAAACAGCCTCAGCCTGCGGCGGCGCCCCGAGCGACCGCTTTCGCGATCTTCGTCGCGTCGATCCCGACCTGCCGGAGGTTGCCGGTCAGCGGGTTCGAGTAGCCCAGGAAGAAGAGTCCCGGATGCGCGGCCAGTTGCGCGCCGGCGTTGATGAGCGGGCGCCCGGAACCGGCGAGCACGCCGAGGTCGCCGACGAGCGGCTCGAGTCCGCGCTGGAATCCGGTGGCGAGCACGACCGCGTCGGCGTGAAGTTCGGTGCCGTCGGCGAGCACCACGGCATCCTTCGTGAAGCGCTCGACGGCGGCGACCATCTTCACGCCGCCCGACTTCAGCGCGTGGATCAGGCCGACGTCGATCGTCGGGGTGACGTCATCCCGCAGAAGTTGTGTCGCGATACCGCGCGGTGCCTTCGGGATGCCGTACTCGCGCAGGCTGCCGACGGCGACCTTCTGCAGCAGGCCGGCCAGCACGTCTTGCGCTTTCACCGGCAACGCCGACATCGAGACGATGAGCGCCTGACTCGGGATGCCGGCCACCGCCCGCAGCACGACGTTCGGCGGGGTGCGCATCGCGAGCGACACGCGCACTCCCGCATCCGCGAGGTCGGCGGCGATCTCGGCACCGCTGTTGCCCGGCCCGATCACGAGCACTTCGCGCGCGCCGAGCAGCCCGGGGTTCTTGTACTCACTCGAGTGCACGACCTGGCCGGTGAAGGTCTCGAGCCCGGGCCAGTCGGGAAGCTT
>CAZCEE010000115.1:0-7282 GCA_964497165.1 uncultured Schumannella sp.
GCAGATGACGGCCTGCGCGCCGTGTTCCTTCGCCTTCGAGACGGCCATCGTCATTCCGCGGTCCTTGAATGAGCCCGTCGGGTTCATCCCCTCGTACTTGACCCAGACCTTCGCGCCCGTGCGGTCAGACAGCGCCGGGGCCGCGATGAGCGGGGTGCCGCCTTCGCCGAGGGTGACGATCGGCGTCGCATCGGTCACGTCGAGTCGGTCGCGGTATTCGTGGAGCACTCCACGCCATAGGTGGGCCATGACTTACAGTCCTTCGCAGTTCTCTTACAGTCCTTCGACGCGCAGCACGCTTGACACCGCGTTCACGACATCGGTGGATTCCAGGGCGGAAACGGTCGCGGCGAGCGCAGCCTCGGTCGCCTCGTGGGTGCCGATCACCAGGGTAGCGGTGGGCGATGCCCCGTCTGGTCGGGCGTCCTGCTGCACGGCTTCGACCGAGACGCCGTGTTCGGCGAAGAGCGTCGCGATCGCCGCGAGCACTCCGGGCTTGTCGGCGACCTCAAGAGTGATCCGGTAGCGCGTGCGCACGCTCGAGATCGGCAGCACCGGCAGGTTCGCCTGGGTCGACTCCGCGACTCCCGGTCCGCCGATGACGTGGCGGCGGGCGGCCGAGACGACGTCGCCGAGCACGGCGGATGCGGTCTGCATCCCGCCCGCGCCGGCGCCGTAGAACATCAGGCTGCCGGCCGCCTCGGCTTCGAGAAACACCGCGTTGTTGGCGCCGTGCACGGCCGCCAGCGGATGATCGATGGGAACGAGTGCCGGGTGCACGCGCGCGCTCACACCCTCGACGCCGGATTCCGGATCGACGACGCGCTCGCAGACCGCCAGCAGTTTGACGACGAAACCGGCCCGGCGGGCGGCGGCGACCTGCTCGGTCGTGATCGCCAGGATGCCTTCGCGGTACACGGCTTCGAGCGGCACCGTGGTGTGGAAGGCGAGGCTCGCGAGGATCGCGGCTTTCTGCGCCGCGTCGTAGCCTTCGACATCGGCAGTCGGGTCGGCCTCGGCATACCCGAGCCGCTGCGCGTCGGCGAGAGCCTCCTCGAGGCTGTCGCCGCTGGTGTCCATGCGGTCGAGGATGTAGTTGGTCGTTCCGTTGACGATGCCGAGGATGCGCAGCACCCGGTCGCCCGCGAGGCTGTCGCGCAGCGGCCTGATGATCGGGATGGCGCCGCCGACGGCCGCCTCGTAGTAGAGCTGCGCGCCGACCTGTTCGGCGATCTCGAACAGCTCCGGGCCGTAGGTCGCGAGCAGCGCCTTGTTGGCGGTGATGACGTCGGCGCCCGAGTTGAGGGCCAGTTCGAGGTACTCACGGGCGGGTTCGAGGCCGCCCATGAGCTCGATGACGATGTCGGCGCCGAGGATCAGCGAGTGGGCGTCCGTCGTGAGCAGGTGCGCGGGAATCTCGGCGGAGCGCGGCGCGTCGAGGTCGCGCACGGCGACCCCCACGAGTTCGAGCCCCGCGCCGACGCGTTCACTCAACTCGTCGCCGTGCTCGAGCAGCAGCGATGCCACTTGGGCGCCGACCGATCCCGCGCCGAGCAGGGCGATGCGGAGGTTGCGGTACTCGATCATGGGGTCACTCCAGCATCACGTGAAAGGAGGTCGGCCTCGGTCTCGCGGCGCACAATGACGCGTGCGGCGCCGTCCCGTACGGCGACGACGGCGGGGCGACCGAGGTAGTTGTAGTTGCTCGCGAGCGACCAGCAGTACGCACCGGTCGCGGGCACGGCGACGAGATCGCCGGGGGTCACGTCACCCGGCAGATAATCGGCGTGCACGACGATGTCGCCCGACTCGCAGTGCTTGCCGGCGATCCGCACCAAAGCGGGGTCGGCATCCGATGAGCGGTTCGCGATGCGCACGGTGTAGTCGGCGCCGTAGAGGGCGGGACGCACGTTGTCGCTCATCCCGCCGTCGACGCTCACGTACTTGCGAATCGCCGTCCCCTCCACCAATACGTCCTTCGTCGTTCCCACCTCGTAGAGGGTGACGGTCGACGGGCCGACGATAACTCTGCCCGGCTCGATCGCGACGACCGGCACCGGGATGCCGAGCTCGGCGCACTCGGCCGACACGACGCGGGCGAAGTCGGCGGCGATCTGTTCGATCGGGGTGACGATGTCGGCGCTCGTGTAGGCGATTCCGAAACCGCCGCCGAGGTTGAGTTCGGGCACGTCTCCCCCGGCGAGCAACTCGGCGTGCACCGCGAGCAGGCGCCTCGCGGCCTCGGCGAACCCCGCCGACTCGAAGATCTGTGACCCGATGTGCGAGTGCAGGCCGAGGAAGCGCAGCGACGGATGCGCGCGGATCGCGGCCACGACATCCGCTGCGTCGGCGAGCGGGATGCCGAACTTCTGGTCTTCGCGCGCGGTCGCCAGATACTCGTGCGTCGAGGCGTGCACGCCGCTGTTGATGCGCAGGCGCACGGCCTGCACGCGACCGTGGCGGTCTGCGGCAGCAGCAACGCGATCGATCTCGACGACGCTGTCGAGAACGATCGCGCCCACGCCGACTCCGACCGCTCGGTCGATCTCGGCGCGGCTCTTGTTGTTTCCGTGGAAGCCGAGCAGCGCGGGGTCGACGCCAGCGGCGAGAGCGACGGCAAGTTCCCCGCCGCTCGCCACGTCGATCCGCAGCCCCTCCTCGACCACCCAGCGGGCGACCGTCGTGCAGAGGAACGCCTTGCCTGCGTAGTAGACGTGGGTGCTCGATCCGACGGCGGCGAACGCGGAGCCGAAGGCGTCGCGCACGGCAACCGCGCGGGACCGCACCTCGGCCTCATCCACGACGTAGAGCGGGGTGCCGAACTCGGCGGCGAGGTCGCTCAGAGCGGCGCCCGCAATGTGAATCGCCCCATCGTCGTCGCGCACCGCTGAGGTCGGCCAGACGGCGGGCGCGAGCGCGTTCGCATCGTGCGGATGGGCGAGCCAACCGGGTGCGAGAGGGGAGGCGGTCACAGGACGCTCACATGAGAAGAAGGGATCGGATGTGAGGCGAGCGGACCCGGCTTGGTCCCTGAAGCCCGCCCCATTCTATGGGGCGGGCAGCCCGACGTTAACCTAAGCGCCCAGGCGCTGGTCTAATCCGACAGCGAACTCAGCCGGCACAGACCCCGAGGGTCGACAGTTCCGGCCCGCCGAGCGCGGCGCCGTCGCCGGTGATGCTCAGCACGAGGACGTCGCCCTCGACGGCCGCGTCGGTCAGCACGAGCGCCTGCGGGAGGCTGCCCGCGACGCACACCGACTGCTGCTTCAGCAGGTCCCGCGCGAAGAGCCCGAAGAGCGGATCGTTGAGCAGCGCCTCCGCGGTGAACGTCGACTCGGCGACCGTCACGCTCGACGGGGTGAAGACCAACTGGCCCTCCGCCGCAGATGGGGTCAGCGACATCCCGACCGGGATCGGCAGCCCGAACAGGCTGAACGCCGACGCGACGACGATGTCGGGGTCCTCGAGTTCGATCGACTCGAGGGTGAGACCGCTCAGGCTGCCAGCGATCGATGCGAGGTCGCCCTCGTCGACCGAGAAGTCGACCCGCAGCACGTCGACGGGTTCCAGCTCGTCGAGCGGCACGCCTTCGGCATGCAGTTCGGCCGCACCGATGAGTTCGCCGAAGGACAGCTCCGGCACGGTGACATCAACGGTCTGGATGCGGCCGGCGAGCGCCTGAAGGATGATCGACCCGCCGCCGAGGTCGACATCCACTTCGGCGTCTTCGGGCAGCTGCAGCACCTCGATGACGCGAGCGCGCACGTAGTCGCGGGCGTAGTCCTTCGCGATGCCGTCGGCGACGAGGAACGCGATCACGCCGAGCAACACGAGGATGCCGACCACGATGAGCGCGATGAGCCAGCCGCGGCGCTTCTTACGTGGCGCCTCGAGGACGACGGTCGGCGGTTCGACCGGCTGCGGTTCGATGGGCTGCCCGGCGGGCAGGATCTCGGTACTCACATGCGCTCCGGAGCGGAGACGCCCAGCAGACCCAGGCCGTTGCGCAGCACCTGACCGGTCGCGTCGTTGAGCCACAAGCGGGTGCGGTGGAGGTCGGTGATCTCTTCGTCGCCAAATGGGCTCACCCGACAAGCGTCGTACCAGCGGTGATACGAACCGGCGAGGTCTTCGAGGTAGCGCGCGACTCGGTGCGGCTCGCGCAGCTCCGCCGCCTGCCGCACGACGCGCGGGAAGTCGGCGAGTGCGGCGAGCAGGATGCTTTCCGTCTCGTGCGTCAGCAGGCTCGCGTCGAAGGCATCCCGCGTCACCCCGGCCTCGGCGGCGTTGCGCGCGACAGCGTTGGTGCGCGCGTGGGCGTACTGCACGTAGAAGACGGGATTGTCGTTGGAGCGCTTGGTGAGCAGGCTGAGGTCGATGTCGAGAGCCGAGTCGGCGGAACTCCGCACGAGCGCATACCGGGCGGCGTCGACGCCGACCGCCTCGACGAGGTCTTCCATCGTGACGACAGTGCCGGCGCGCTTCGACATCCGCACCGCTTCGCCGTCGCGCACCAGGTTGACCATCTGGCCGATCAGGATCTCGAGGTTGACGTAGGGCTCGTCACCGAACGCCGCCGTCATCGCCATGAGCCGCTTGAGGTAACCGTGGTGGTCGGCGCCGAGCATGATCAGGTTGCGCTCGAAGCCGCGCTCCCGCTTGTTGAGATAGTACGCGAGGTCGCCGGAGATGTAGGCACCCTCGCCGTCGCTCTTGATGACGACGCGGTCCTTGTCGTCACCGAACTCGGTGGTGCGCAGCCAGAGCGCGCCGTCGGCCTCGAAGATGTGACCGAGTTCGCGCAGCCGGGTCACCGCGCGCTCAACCGCGCCCGACTCGTGCAGCGAGTCTTCGTGGAAGTACACGTCGAAGTCGACACCGAAGTCGTGAAGGCTCGCCTTGATCTCGCCGAACATCAGCTGGACGCCGACTGAGCGGAAGACATCCTCTGCCTCTTCTGGACGCATCGTCGAGAGATCGCCGTCATAGGCGGCTTCGACCCGCGCGGCGATGTCGAGGATGTAGTCGCCGCCGTAGCCGTCCTCGGGCGTCGGGTTGCCGAGGTGCGCCGCGAGGAGGCTGCGCGCGAACCTGTCGATCTGCGCGCCGTGGTCGTTGAAGTAGTACTCCCGGGTCACGACCCCGCCCTGGGCCGAGAAGAGCCGGGCGAGACTGTCGCCAACGGCGGCCCAGCGCGTTCCACCCAGGTGGATCGGGCCGGTGGGGTTCGCCGAGACGAACTCCAGGTTGATCGTCACGCCGGGATAGAGGTCGCCGTGACCGTACTGTTCCCCCTGCTCTACGATGCTCTTCGCGAGTGCGCCGGCGGCGGCGGCATCGAGGGTGATGTTGAGGAAGCCCGGGCCGGCGACCTCGGCTGCGGCGATCCCGTCGGTCGCCGCGAGGGCGGTCGCCAGTTCCGCAGCGAACGCGCGCGGGTCGAGCCCGAGGCGCTTGCCGAGTTTCATCGCAACGTTCGAGGCCCAGTCGCCGTGGTCGCGGTTGCGCGGCCGCTCGAGGGTGACATCATCCGGCGTGATCTCGGTCGCACGTTCGCCCGCCGCCGAGCGCGTCAGCTCGAGCAATGTGGCGGAAAGTTCGGCGGGGGTCACAACGGTCGATCGTAGCCGGGTGATGATGGAGACATGCCCGCCGCATCCTCACCCCTGATTCGGCGCGCGACCATGTCGCTCGCCGTCGCCGCAACGCTGCTGACGCTCGCCGCTTGCGTCGAAGCTCCTGAGCAGCCGGTGCTGCCCAGCCAATCGCCCACACCGACGCCGACGACTACCGACCCGGGTTCGGAGCCGACCGAGCAGCCGGAGGCGCTCGACGTCGCGTGCGCCGACCTCGTCGATCCCGACGTGATCTACGCCTTCGACCCCAACTACGCCCTGCTCGGTGCGTGGGAGCCCGAACCGGGTTCTGCCGCCGCCGACGCTGTCGACGCGGGCGGGGTCGCCTGCCAGTGGGTGCGGGAGTCCGGCGGCGGCACGATCAACCTCTCCGTCGCCGCGTTCACCGAGCCGCAGCTCGAGGAGTTGAAGAACGAAGCCTTCGCCGAGAGCGAGATGGTGCCCACCTACGGCGACGAGGCCTACTTCGAGGTCGAGGGTGGCCTGGGAACGGCGATCGTCTTCCAGGGTCAGTACCGGCTCGTCATCTCGTCTGAGGCGTTCTTCGAGCCCGGTGAGCCGACGGCGATCATCGAGTCCGCGCTCTCGGCCCTTCCGTAGGGTCGGCGACGCCCGCCGCAATTTAGGCCTGCTAAAGGCCGTAATTCGGGCCTATACTGTCGGCCATGCAGACACTGCCGATCTCCAAGGTCAAGGACAAGCTCAACGAGTACGTCGATGCCGTGGCGCTGACTCACGAGCAAGTGACGATCACGAAGAACGGATCACCGGCGGCCATCCTGGTCGGTGCTGACGAGTGGGAGTCGCTGCAAGAGACGCTGTTCTGGCTCTCTCAGCCGGGAATCCTCGACGACATCGCCAAGGCGCGGCGAGAGCTCGCGGACGGCTCCACCTCGAGCGAGGAGCAGATCCGCGCCGAGTTCGGTGTTCCGCGACGGCCGGCTTCGTGAGGTCTACCCCCAACGATGCCCATCAGGTCGAGTTCGCCGGCACTGCTCGGCGCGATATGCATGCCGTCCCGCCGCGCATCGTGGCGGCAATCATCGAGTTCATCTACGGCGACCTCGCGCGCAACCCGCGCCGGGTCGGGAAGCCGCTTCAGCGCGACCTCGAGGGTCTCTGGAGCGCCCGCCGAGGGCCGTACCGGATCATCTACGAGATCTACGAGGACCGTCTACTCGTCATGGTGATCCACGTCGATCACCGCGCAGACATCTACCGTCCCCGCTAATCGTCGGGTGAGGCAGGTGCACGTTGCCGAAGGGTGCTCAGCCGAGCACCCTGACATCCGAGGGCGCGTCGGTCACCGCCGCCTCGTTGGATGCGCGCACGTCGATGCTCAGCAACTCGACGTCGGCGAGGGTGTTGGTGAGAAAGGCCGTGTCGGCGGAGTCTCGACCGGTCGCGATGCGCACGAGGCCGGCGCGCGGAGCGAGCCGCGTTGCATCGACGACGACCCACTGGTCCTCGATGCACGCCTCGACGACGGCGTGGAAGTCGCGCGGCTCCAGCTCGGGCGCGTAGACCGAGACGAGGCGGGCGGGCACGTCGAGGGCACGCAGGAACGCCGCCGTCACGTTCGCGAAGTCGCGGCACACGCCCGCACCCACCTGGAGGGTCTCGACGGCGCCGCCGGTCGGGCTCGT
>CAZCEE010000116.1:0-7197 GCA_964497165.1 uncultured Schumannella sp.
AGAAGCCGCTGAGCTCCCTCATGCGCAAGCTCGAGGAGACCGAACTGAACCCCGGAGACCCGGGCTTCTTCTCCGCCGCCCGTGGCGCCGTGATCGACATGGGCATCGTGCGCCGCAAGAAGGTGGATGTCGCCGCCGACATCCCTGCGCGACGCATCGCCGACATCCCGGTCGAACTCGACGGCGAAGCGGGCCGGTCGATCCACGAAGCCGAGCAGGCGCTCATCGCGCGGCTCGTGGAACGCTACCGTCGCCTCACCGCGGCGCGACCCGACACGTCGCCGGAGGAAGCCATCCGCATGGTCGCCGCCGCCGAACTCGAAGAGTCGCGCGGCGGTGGCTCCGACGGCACCAACGTGTTCGCGATGGTGCGACGCATCGGGCAGGCGAAGGCCGTTCCGGCGGCCGACTACACCGTCAACCTGGCGCGCAACGTCGGCAAGGTGGTGTTCTTTGCCAAACACATCGACGTGATGGACGAGGCCGAGAAGTTCTTCAAGAAGGCCGGCCTGAAGACGGTGTCGATCCGCGGCGAGCAGACCACGAAGGCCCGCACGCTCGCGCTCGACGCGTTCACCAACGACCCCGAAGTGTCGGTCGCGGTCTGCTCGCTCACCGCGGCGGGCGTCGGCATCAACCTGCAGGTGGCATCCAACGTCGTTCTCGCGGAACTGTCGTGGACGAACGCCGAACAGACGCAGGCGATCGACCGCGTGCACCGCATCGGTCAGGAGCTGCCGGTCACCGCGTGGCGCATCATCGCCGCCGGCACGATCGACGGCCGCATCTCGGAGCTCATCGACAGCAAGGCCGGCCTCGCGGCGCGTGCCCTCGACGGCGAAGAGTTCGAGGCGGCCGAAGGATCCGTGCAACTCGAGGCCCTCATCTCGCTGCTGCGCGACGCGGTCAACCTTCAACTATCTAGTGAAAGTTAACGGGTTGCGGACCGTTCACCGCTGAGTAATCTTGTGTTTGCCGGAAGGGAAACCTGAAGGCGACAGAACGGTCCTTGAGGCTCGACGAACCCCCAGCTTGCTGGTGGGAACGCGGTTTTCGGGGGCCGTTCGTCGTTGTCGGCGCGATCCGCTCGTGTACCCGTTTGTTTCCTGTTTGTACCCCGTTGTGTCCCCCACGATGCGGACACCCCCACTGGGGACAGCGGAATGTTGACAATGCTGGTTACTCTTCAAGAGCACTAGTTGGGGGACTAGCCAGACGGCGGTGATCTCGTCACTAACGCGAATCGCATTTACGGGGGTAATAGCGAGTCTCGCGGACGACATCACCGCCGTCAGTATTTAAGCCCGCCGGCCTCTCGGTGCTCGAGTAGCGTCAGCAGGACGCGGGTCGAGACCCCGCCCGCAAACCCTCAACTATCTAGCGAGACTTGACGGGTTGTGCGGCGCGCAGGGCTGAGTAATCTCGACTCAACCGAAACGGTGAAACCCGGAACGGACGGTGTCACAGCCGCCGGTCGAGGGACCGCAGACCGGCCAACTCGGGGTCATACTCGGGTCGGAACGGGGCGGTGCCCAGCGAGTCCCTGGCGTCATAGCCGGGCGGCGCGCGGGTGCTTCGGCCCGTGAGCTCGCGGGTCGCGGAAGTCGAATCGGTCACTGAACGGCCCTGGGATTTCTAGACCCGGGGTCGTTCGTGTTTTAACCCCCTCGGCCCCTCGACCCCCTCCATCCGCGGCTAAGTGGCGAGGGAGTGCAGGTGGGCGGTGAAGGATGCGGTGAGGGCCGCATCCACCGGCTTGGGGATGCCGTCGACGGCACGGATGGGGGCCGCGAGGCGCACCGATGACACCAGCCAGGCGGCGTCAGCGGCGGCGAGGTCGGCGGGGGTCAGGCGTTCGTACAACGTCGAGTAACCGTTGCGGGCGGCCCACTCGTAGAGTTCCGCTTGCGTGGTGCCGGCGAGGATGCCGAGGTCGGTGCGGGTGGTGCGCAGGGTCATCCCGGTGCGCAGCACCAGCGTCGATGTCGGGCCTTCGAGCAGAAGCCCGTCGCTGGTGACGAACACGACGTCGTCGGCATCCCGTCTCGCCGCCTCGCGGTAGGCGGAACGGTTGATGGCGTACGAGATCGTCTTCGCGCCCTGCAGCAGCCACGGCGCGGTCTGCGCGATGTCGCTCGGGTAGCCGCGGTCGAGCAGCACGACGCGGAGGCCCTCTTCGCGCGCCGACACGGTGGATGGCGACACGGTCGCGAAGGCCCACCCGGTTGGCGTCGATCCGCCTTCGATCCCGCGGCTGAGCACCATCTTGACCCAGCCTTCACTCGCCGAGTCGAGATCGAGCGCTGCGGCGACCTCGTGCAGCGCCGCATCCCAGACCGACCAATCCTGCTCGGGCAGGTCGAGCAGCCGCGCCGAGTTGGCGAACCGCTCGAAGTGCCGGGCGGCCTTGATGGGGCGCCCCTCGTGAAGTCCGACGGTCTCGAAGACCCCGTCGCCACGGGTCGCCGCGAGTTCGGTCACCGTCAAGGCAGGCAGTGCGGGGTCGACCAGTCGGTACCCAGTGGCGGAACCCGCGGCGTCGAAGTCGAAAAGAGCGAGAGCGGATGTCGGCATCAGGCACTCACCATGCGACGGTCGAGCATCGACCACACCGTCGGGGTCAGGTCGGGGTAGGCGAGGGCGATCTGGCGCAGCATCCGGTAATCCACCTCGGGGGTCGGGCGCCGAGAGTTGTCGGCCATGATCAGTTCGGCGCGCAGGATGAGCACCACGAGTTCGTCGATCGTCGGGATCTCGTCCATGAACGCCCACGGGTCTTGTCCGGCGCGCAGCCGCTCGACGACGACGGTGGCGAGTTCGTCCTGGGCTTCGGCGCGCAGCACCTCAAGGCTCGCGCGGCGGGGTCGCCCGGGGCTCTCGGATGTCACCGTTCGAGCCTAACGCGGCCGTCGATAGGGTGAGGGAATGCCGAGGTTCGCGCGCGCCGCCGCCGTTATCGCCGTCGGGGCCGCCCTGGTGTTCGCGCCCGCGGGTGCGGTCACGGCATCCCAACAAGACCTCGACGATTTCGAGATCGAGTCGTTCGACGCCGACTGGGTGCTCACCCGCGACGCCGACGGTCATGCGCACCTTCAGGTGACCGAGACGATCGTCGCCGTGTATCCCGACTTCGACCAGAACAAGGGGTTCTACCGCGACATCCCCGAGTACCGCCACGGCGTGCAACTGCACACGCAGGTGGATTCGGTGCTCGACGAGTTCGGCCAGCCGGTGCCGTACACGACCGAGTACTACCAAGACTTTTACAGCGTCGGGCTCGGCGACGACACCTATGTGCACGGCCGCCAGACGTACGTCATCAGCTACCGCCAGGTGGATGTCGTGGAAGCGTTCGCCGACACCGGCGCCGACGAGTTCTATTGGGATGTCAACGGCACCGGGTGGGCGCAGCCGTTCGGGCGGGTGAGCATGACACTCACCGTCGACCCGTCGCTCGTGCCGGCGCTCACCGGGGCGATGGACTGTGCCGTGCTGGTGGGGGAGTGCGACGAACCGCTCACGATGACTCTCGGGGCCGACGGCTCGGCGGTGTTCACCGCCGCATCCACCGATCTGGTGCCGAACGAGTCGCTCACCGTGGCGATCGCTTTCACGACCGGCACGTTCGTTGCGGGCGAGATCGTCGTGCCGCCGCCCAGCGACGACTCTTACGACCCGGTGTACGAGCCGCCGACGTTCTGGGGGACCTTCGGGCCGTTCATCCTCGGGCCGGCCGGAATCGTCATCTCGTTCATCGCGGGGGCCACCCAGGTGGCCGACCGTTCGCGGCGCACCGGCGCGAGCGACATCATCATTCCGCAGTACACCCCGCCCGACGACCTCAACGTGATGGTTGCGGCCTACATCGCCGGCCGACCGGAGCGGGCGTTCGCGGCGCAGATCGTGAGTCTCGCGGTGCGCGGCAACGTGCGCCTGCTCGACCACCCGACCGACTCGTCGGCGCCGTTCGAAGTCGAACTGCTGCACCTCAACGGCCTCGACGACCTCGAGACGAAGCTGCTGCACGCGATCTTCGGGCACGAGCCGCCACCCGGCCGACGCATCCCGCTCGGCTCGTCGAACCTGACGCTCGGCAACAAACTCTCGGACGTCTACCGCTCCGTCGACAAGAAGCTCAAAGGCGACGGGCTGCAGGGCCCGGCGAAGCCGACGGCGCTGTGGCCGGTGCTGTTCTTCTTGTCGGTCGCCGTCGTCATCCTCGCCGGTTTCGACGCGTTCTGGCGACTGACGACCGACGGCAGCTTTGAGCTGTCGGCCGTCGCGGCGGTGTTCGCATTCATCGCCGCGCGGTGGACCTACGAGCGACGCTCGACCGTCGCCACCTTGAGCGCCCGAGGCCGCGAGAAGAACGACTACCTGCTCGGCATGCGCGACTACATGGGACTCGTCGAGGAAGACCGCATCCAGATGTTGCAGAGCCCCGAAGGCGCAGAGCGGGTGGATGTCGACGACCAGGCGCAACTCGTGAAGCTCTACGAGCGGCTGCTGCCGTTCGCGGTCATCTTCGGCATCGAGCGTGAATGGTCGGAGGAGCTCACGGTGAAAGCGGCCGCCGCGAACGTGCCCGTCACCTGGTGGTCAGGGTCGAACGACTTCTCGTCGTGGCGACTCAACTCCACGATCCAGCAGCTTCGCGCCGCGACCCCTGAGCCCCCGCGACCGGTCGTCGCGAAAGTGAAGTCGTCGTCGTCGGGTGGCGGTTGGGGAAGCGGCGGCTCATCGAGCGGCTGGGGTGGCTCGTCGGGATCCTCGTTCAGCGGCGGCTCGTCCGGTGGCAGCTTCTCGGGTGGCGGAGGCGGCGGCGGAGGGGGCCGCGGGCGTTAGTTCAGGTCGTCGACAGCGATATCAGGGTCGGGCGTCCTGCCATCGGATGTCTCAACCTCGGGGACCTCAGCCGGTGGGTACGACTCCGGGTCGGGATACTCCTCCCGCTCGTCGCCGAGCGCCTCGGGGTCGGTCGCGGTTCCGTCGGGGTTGCTCATGGCATCCAGTTCACGCCCTCGCACCGTGGGAGTCGAGGGGTTGACGGGGTAGTCAGAGGGCCCTCGTGGTTGCGGCTTCGCAGTCAGTCGCCAGCTCCTGGGTGAGCGAGCAGATCCTGTTGTGCCTCGGACGACGTCATCGCCGACCACAGGATCTCGCCGGCCGTCGGCGTGAGATCGAGGTTCTCGCTCGGCTCAGGCATCCAGTCATCCGCGTTGATCTCGGGGAAGGCGGAGAGCAGGGTGGCACGCTTGCCGATTGTCAGAGTGCGAATGTCCGAATTGAGCATCGATTGTGCGGCGGCTTGCCGCACGAGATCTTGAACGAGCAGAACCGCATACACCTGACTTGCCGCGGTACTACCGGCAAAGCCAACGGCGACGCCCGCGGAGGTGAGTCCGCGGGCGTCTGCGTGACCGTTGGGTGATACGCCGGGCGGCCACAGCCCGGGGTCGTCAGGGCAAGTCTGCCAGGCGGGAGTCGTTGTGGGGAGGGGGCGTTCCCGCTCCGCTCGCTGGCGTGATGTCGTCGATCACGCCGATCGGTTGGGTGTCGTCGAGTACGCTCATCGTCTTCTCCTCGTTGTGGATGCTCCAGTCGAACCCCAACTGGCGGTGATTGTCGAGGGCTTGCCGCGAGGCGATTACCGGGCTAGGCAGAGAGCATGTTCGGAGAGACGCTCGTCATCGGAGTCATCATCACGCTGTCTGTGCTCGTCGTGGCGGTGGTCGTCGCGGTGCTGCTGTTCCGAAGCCGTCGCAGCGGACGGGGCAACCTGGTGCCGCCGCCGGTCGACCCCGGCCCAACGCATCCGGAGCAGGCTCGGGATGTGAACGCCGACAAATAGCGCGGCGCACACGGTATACCGCCGGTATACTTCCGGGATGGCCACGACGATCAAAGTGCCGGAAAACCTCCGCGACCGTCTCAACGCGCGGGCGCGGGCATCCGATCTCACCGTCGCGCAGGTGATCGAGAAGCTCATCGCTGCGGATGAGCGCGCCGAGCGGTTCCGGGCGATCAAGGAGGCGCGGGCGCGCACGACTCCTGCACAGTGGGCCGAGTACGAAGAGGAGACACAGATCTTCGAGGAGGCATCCAACGCTGACCTCGCCAAGTACGACCCTCTATGACATGCAGATGCTGCCCGGAGAAATCTTCTGGATCGACTTCGGCGTGGGGCGCGGGCGCGAACAATCGGGAATCCGACCCGGCGTGATCGTCTCGTCGCCCGCGTTCGCCGAAGCGGTCGACTCTCTCGTGCATGTCGTTCCTGCGACAACTCGCGACCGCGGATGGCTGAATCACGTCCTGCTCGCGGGCAACACCGGTCTCGGCACGCCCAGTTGGGCGATGACGGAACAGCTGCGCAGCGTCTCCCGTGAACGCGTGCTGCGGTGGGTCGGTGCGGTCGATGAGGAGACGTTCGACACGATCCGGATGTATCTGCGGGACGCGCTCGACCTCTAGACGGATTCCTCGCGCGCGCGTACAGCCCGCACGTCGAGGCCGTCGATGCCCGCGAAGTCGTCGGGGTTGGCAGTGTAGAGCGGGAGGTTGTGAGAGATCGCGGTGGCGGCGATGAGCGAGTCGAACGCACGGGCGGCGCGCTTTCGGCCGACACGGTGGAGGTCGGCCGCTACTCCGCTGTGTACGCGAGCAACAGCGGCATCGAACGGTAGGGGCTCGAAGTCGGCTTCGGCTTGCTGCACGTGCAACTGTCGCAGCGCACGCTCGCGGGGATCGGTGGTCAGCAGCGGCCCGACAGACAGCTCCGCCAATGTCACGGTGCTGATCGCCGAGACGGCCGGAAGGGAATCAGGGTCGAGATGGGCGAGCCGGATGACGACGTTGGTGTCAATCAACCCGCGTTCGGCGGTCACAGCGACTGGTCAAGGACGCTGTCGATGTCGGCGCGCAGTCGGTCGGGGTCGATGGGCGGCAGATGCCGACGGCGGGCGATGAGCTCGGCTGTCGAGACACCACGGCGGGGAAGGGGGCGAATCTCGGCGATCGGCTCGCCGTCACGCGTGACGATGACGGCCTCACCGCGCGCCACCTCGGCGAGGATCTCACCGCCACGATTACGCAGGTCTCGAATGGTCACGGTCTTCAGTGTGTCCATACGCGGAGTGTATCACCGGTGATACATGACGACTTGGGGGAACGGAATCCATCGCCGGGCTGTGGAGG
>CAZCEE010000117.1:0-7181 GCA_964497165.1 uncultured Schumannella sp.
GCTGGCAGCAGCGGCTCATGGATTGGGACGTCTCGTTCGTCGTCGTCGACGCTGCCATCCGGCTGCGGACGGTCGGGGTAGCTCGCGCCCCCCTCGGTGAAGATCAGGGGTGGCAGGCGTCCGCCGTAACGGTCGGCGAGCTGCCCGAGCAGCACGGGCAGGAGGTCGGGTGAGTCGGGCCAGCCGAAGCCGGTCACGTCGTACTCGGGCCACGGCTCCAGGCGCAGCGGAAGGTCGAGCATCGCCTTCGAGTGCCCATCGTGGGTGCCGACTTTCACATGCGGCGGACCGGCGGCCACCCGGCTCGGAAAGTAGTACTGCACCCCGTAGAAGTCGATCGGTTCGCTCATGATCTTCTTGTCGCCCCAGTGGGGCAGGGCAGCCAGCCGCACGCCCAGCCCGATGAGCCCCGGCGGGCGTCGTCCGAGAAGCACCGGGTCGGCGAACACGCGGTTGCTGAGGATGTCGAAGTTGCGTGCCGCGAACCGGTCGCGCCATTTCGAGGTGGCCGCGAAGACGGGGGTGTGCGCGTTCGAGATGCCGATCCGCCCTGTCACGGGAACCTCGCGCAGCGCCCGCACGGCCAGGCCGTGGCCGAGCAGCATGTGGTGGGCGGCGCGGGCTCCGGCGACCCATAGAGCGGTCGCCGGTGAGTGTATGTCGAGCGTGTAACCCTCCAAGGCGAGCGTGGCGGGTTCGTTGACCGTCACCCAGTCAGCGACCCGGTCGCCGAACGCCTCCCCGCAGATGCGCACGTAGTCGGCGAACCAGTAGGCGGTGTCGCGCTTCGTCCAGCCACCCGCCTCGTCGATCTCGAGCGGGGTGTCCCAGTGGTAGAGAGTCGCCATCGGCCGGATGCCGGCGGCGAGCAGTTCGTCGAGCAACCGGTCGTAAAAGTCGATTCCGGTGGGGCTGGCGGGGCCCATCCCGCCGGGTTGCACGCGCGGCCACGAAATCGAGAACCGGTAGGCGTCGACGCCGAGGTCTTTCAGCAGCGCGACGTCTTCCGGCATCCGGTGGTAATGGTCGGCCGCGACGAGCGCATTCGTGCCGTCGAGGATGACCCCCGGATCGGCGGCGAAATGGTCCCAGCCCGCGGGGCCGCGAGCATCCGTTCCGCCTTCGATCTGATACGCGGAGGTGCTGACCCCGAGCAGGAAGCCTGGCGGCAGCTTCGCCGCCAGTTCCTCGGGTGTCATGTCACTAGCTTGGCTGATCAGGCGATTTGGGCCCGACACCTTGACGCGACCGAGCCTCCTGTACCGCGCGGAACCAGCGGTAGGAGCTCTTCGGCGTGCGCACGAGGGTCTCGGTGTCGAGATGCACCATCCCGAAGCGTTGCGTGAACCCGGCCGCCCACTCCCAGTTGTCGACGAAGGTCCAGACGAAGTACGCGTCAACTTCGGGCCGTGCCGCCGCAACGGCGACATGGCGAGCGAGGAAGTCGATCCGTGCCGCATCGTCGACCGTGCCGTCTGGGCCCACCTCGTCGGGGAAGCTCGCGCCGCCTTCGGTGATCTGGATGCGGGGCAGGCGGTCGCCGTAGCGTTCGACGAGCCCGTCGATCACGATCCCGAGCGAGTCGGGTGCGATCGGCCAGTCGAACCCGGTGACCGGATGCTCGGGAAACCGCTCCAGCCGGAAGGGAACGTCTTTCATCGCCTCGGTCTCGCCATCCGGCGTTCGGCCGTGCGGGTCGGCGCCGGCCGCGATGCGCGACGGGAAGTAGTAGTTGAGCCCATAGAAGTCGAGCGGGCGCGAGATAACGGAACGGTCGCGACCCAGGCGGGAGAGGATGCGCAGCCCGAGCCGCTCGACGCCTTTCGCGCCGCGCGGCAGCTCGGCGTCCCGCCCCAGCAGCACGGGGTCGGCGAACAGTCGGTTGTGCACGAAGTCGAAGACGTCGGCAGCATCCGCATCCTCGAGCGAGGCGCTGGCGGGCTCGACCGGGGTGTGCACGTTGGTGATCCCGATGCGGCCGGCAACCGGCACGGCACGCAGCGCGTCGACCGCGAGGCCATGCGCGAGCAGGAGGTTGCGCACCGCACGGATGGCGCCGAACAGCTTCGTGCGGCCCGGTGCGTGCACGCCGAGCGCGTAGCCGTCGAGGATGACCGTCGTCGGCTCGTTGAGCGTGATCCAGTCGGCGACCCGATCGCCGAACGCCTCGCCCGCCGCGCTCGCGAACTCGGCGAAGCGCTTCGCGGTGTCGCGGCGCAGCCACCCGCCGCGCTCCTCGAGCGGGGCCGGCGTGTCCCAGTGGAAGAGCGTCACCACCGGGCGGATTCCGGACTCGAGCAGGCCGTCGATGACCCGGTCGTAAAAGGCGACGGCCTTCGGATTCACCGGGCCGCGCCCGTCAGGCATCAGCCGCGACCAGGACAGCGAGAACCGGGAGGCGTCGATGCGAGCCTCGCGCATGAGGGCGAGATCCTCGTCGAAGCGGTGGTAGGCATCCGTCGTCACCGCCGGCGTCGAGCCGTCACGGATGTTGCCCGGCTGCCCCGCGAAGACGTCCCACGTGGATGGGGTGCGCCCATCCTCGGCGGCGGCGCCCTCGATCTGCGCCGCAGCCGACGCGACGCCGAACACGAAGTCGGGTCGAATGAGGGCCGCGAGCGCCTCGGGTGTCACGGGCCGAGGACCCGATCGAGGTAGCGGTTCGCGAATCGGCGGTCGGGGTCGAGTTCGTTCCGCACGCGGAGGAAGTCGTCGAAGTGCGGATACGCGGGGCGCAAGTCGTCGGCCTCGCGGAAGTGCATCTTGCCCCAGTGCGGGCGGCCGTCATAGGTGCGCATGAGGGCGTCGAACGCGCGGAAGTATTCGGACGGGTTGTCGCGGAAGTACCGGTGCACAGCGATGTAGGCGCTCGGTCGGGCGTGGGCGGTCGACATCCAGTTCTCGTCGGGGGCGGCAGCGCGCACCTCAACCGGGAAGGAGATACGCCAGCCGTTGCGCTCGACGAGGCCGCGCACATCGCGCAGTGCCTGAGGAAGCGCGTCGAGCGGGATGGCGTACTCGCTCTCGCGGAACCGGACGAGCCGCGGGCTCGCGTAGATCTCGTAGGAGACCCCCGTACGCACCCCGTCGCCGTAGACGTTCGTGGCGAGGCGGCTGAGCGAAGGCACGAGGGGTGGGATCGCGTGTCCGATCGCCTGCTGCAGGCGAAGAGCATCGTTCTCGAGCAGCCGACGCTCCGCCCACAGCGTCAGGCGCCGAAGCGGGTCGTACGGGGTGTCGGCGGGAAGCCGGGTCTTGGTCTGCGTCATCGCGAGGTCGGTGTGCGGCCACCAGTAGAACTCGAAATGGTCGGCTTCGCGGGTGCGTTCGTCCCAACTGTCGAGAACCTCGTCGACCGGGACAGGATGGTCGACCGAACGCAGCAGGAACTTCTCGACGCACTGCAGTTCGACCTCGACGAGGATGCCCAGAGCCCCGAGCCCGAGACGCACGGCGGGGAGCAGCTCCGGCCGGTGCTGCTCGTCGACGTGCAGCACCTCGCCGTGCCCGGTGACGAGTGTCGCCGCGGTGATCTGGGTCGCCAGGCCGCCGAAACGCAGGCCGGTGCCGTGGGTGCCGGTCGACGTGGCCCCGGCGATCGACTGGCGATCGATGTCGCCCATGTTCGCGAGAGCGAGCCCGTGCTCCCGCAGGGCGGGACCCAACTGCCAGAGCCGGGTGCCTGCGGCAACCCGCACGCGTTTGCGCGCCGCGTCGACGCCGAGCACGCCCTGCAGCCCGTCGAGTTCGACCAGCACGCCCGGGGTTGCGGCGATGTCGGTGAAGCTGTGGCCCGCACCAACGGGTTTGACCGTCAACCCGCGTTCCGCAGCCGCTCGCACGACGGCGACCACCTCATCCACGCTCGAGGGCCGCGCGAGGTGCGCCGGGGACGCCGCCGCCGACCGGCCCCAGTTGCGCCAACGGGTACCGGGTTGCAGCAGGGTCACAAGAACACTTTCCCCTCACCGCGGTAGGTCGGCAACTCCCCTGTGAGGGCGCCGTTCTCGACCAGGGCGAAGGCCCGGAGGTGCTCGCTCAGTTCGCCGGCCTTCGTGTGCCGCAACCACACCCGGTCACCGATCTGCAGATCGCGCGCTGCGGCGCCCTGCAGAGGAGTCTGCACCTCGCCCGCAGACTCCCGTGAAAGCATCCTCAACCCGGCGGGCCAGGCGATTTTCGGCACCCGATCGGGCCCCGGCGGGCCGGAGCCGATCCATCCGCCACCGAGCAGCGTTGCGATGCCGTCGGTGGGCCGCCGCACGACGTCGAGCGCGAACGCCGCCGCCGGAGCGGGGTGGAAATGCGCGTAGCCGTCGAAGAGGTGCGGGCCGAAGAGTCCCGATCCGGCGGCGACCTCGGTCACCGAGCGGTCGGCATGCGTCGACTCGATGGAGCCGGTGCCGCCGCCGTTGACGAACTCGAGATCGACGACGTCGCGCACTCGGCGCACGGCCTCGCCGCGGCGCGCGGTCAGCTCTCGAACCGACGCGCGCTGCATCGCGCGGATCGCGGCCTTACGCGGCCCGGCGTTGGCCACCCCGGCGATCTGCGCCTCGTACGCCATCATGCCGACGAGCCGGAACCCGCGCCGCGCGACGATCGCTTCCGCGAGGGCCTCAGCATCCTCGGGGGTGTGGACCGGCGACCGGCGCGCCCCGACATGCCCGAGGGCGCGGGAGCGGTACGACGCATCGAGCTCGAGAGCGACGCGGATGACCGCGCGCTTGCCCGGAGCGGCCACCGCATCCACGAGGTCGAGCTGCGCGACATCGTCGATCATGATCGTCACCCGGGAAGCGAGCTTCGCGTCGGCCGCGAGCCGCGCGAGCGCTCCCCGGTCGGCGGTCGGGTAGCCGACGACCACGTCGTCGCAAGTCTCGGCAAGCCAGAGCGCTTCAGACAGCGAGTAGGCGAGGATGCCGCGATAGCCGGGCAACGCGAGCACGGCATCCAGCACCCCACGCACGCGCACCGACTTGCTCGCCACCCGGATCGGCAGGCCCGCCGCCCGGTCGAGCAAGTCGAAGGCGTTCGACGCGAGCGCCTCGACCGCGATGACCCCCACCGGTGCGTCGAGATCATAGGTCGCGGCGGTGAGCGCCGGCCACCAGTCCTGGGGATCGTCCCAGGGCGCCATCGTCTGGCGCGACAGTTTCAGCGTCATCGCACGGCCTTCACGGGCAGCACGGCGAGAGCGCCGAGGATCGTGATGACACCGGAAATCACGAAAAGTCCCACGAAGCCCGACGCGATGGCACCGGTCATCCCAGCGACGACCGCGACGATTCCCGCACCGAGCAGCGGTGCGACCGCCTGCGGCACCGTCGTCGCGATATTCATCACCCCCAGATCCTTGCCGCGTGAAGCGGCCTCCGGAAGCACTTGCGTCGCGAGCGCCTGATCGACCGAGAGAAAGGCTCCATACCCCACGCCGAGGAACGCACTCGCGACGAGCGCCACCGTGAAGTCGGGTACGAACGCGAGGAGAAGAGCGGCAATCGCCTGCATCCCGGCGGAGAACACGATGAACGGCTTGCGGCGACCGACACGGTCGGACCAGCTTCCGATGACGAACGAGGAGGCGACGATGAACACCGTGTAGACGACGATCAGGATAAGCAGGTCAGTCTCGGCGTCGTCGCGGGCGAGCCCATAGATGAGAAAGAAGAGCAGCAGCGTCGTGCCGAGAGCATTGCCGATGTTCACCAGGATTCGCCCGAGCAGCGTCCAGGCGAAGTCGGGGTGACGGCGCGGGCTGACCCAGAAGCCGGCGATCAGGGCACGCGCCGTGAGCGGTGGGCGATCGGACCTATCGAGACGCGGGTCGGGCGCGAGCAACAGGAACGGCACTACGAGGGCGACGAGCAGCACGGCGACGAGGGCGTAGCCGAGGAGGGTTGTCAGCTCGAGCACCAGCACGAGGAGTACCCCGAGGATGAGTCCGATCGCCTGGGGCGCCGAGATCCACGCCGAAACCACGCCGCGTTGGCCGACCGGAACCTGGTCGGAGATCGTCGCCGTGAGCGCCGCAGTCAGCACACAGAAGCCGACGATTGCGAGCACCCAACAGATCCCGACCCCCAGCATCGTCTCCTGCAGGCCGAGCAGAACCAGAGCAGCTGCGAAGACCACCGCTCCCGCGAGGATCCAAGGCCGACGCCGTCCGAACCGTGACGTCGTGCGATCGGAGAGGGCACCGGCGAGCGGGTACACGACGAGCGCGAACGCCCCGGCAATTCCCGAAATCACGCCGAACGCGATGACGCTTTCGACGCCGTCACCCTGCGCGCCCCCCAGCTCATCGACCTGCGCCGGCAGCAGAAGCTGCACGGGCGTGAGCTGAGCCATCCAGATGCCGAGCCAGGCGACGGCGAACCCCGCGATCCAACGCCCGGGTACGCGGCGGGTGGGTTCGTCGAAGACCCGGAGGACGGCCGTGGTCGAGTCGGTCACGAGTTCTCCTTGACGAGCGGGATGGCGTGGGCGGCGATCGCGTCGGCGGCGAGGTCGAGAAGCCGCTCGGCGGCGTCGTCGTCGCGGGTGGCGAGCCACGCCAAGGTCGCGCCGTCGCTCAGCGCGACAGCGAGGGTCGCGAGATCGGGGATCGGCACGTCCCAGCGCACGCGGTAGCGCGCGGCACCGGCTTCGAGCAGGCGGGCGGCGAGATCGCGGTAGACGCCGTACTGGGCGACCGGGAAGTCGTCGAGAGCGGGCGTGCGCAGCGCGTACTGCGTCAGTTCGAACATCGCCTGCTGGCGCACGGGGTCGGCGCGCAGGATGTCGAAGTTCGAGCCCAGGATGCCGCGGATGGCGGTGCGGATGTCGCGGGCGTCGAGTTGGAGGGTTCCGAACGCCGCCGCGTCTTGACTGCCGACTACGAGCTCGACGACGTCCCGCAGCAGCTCGTCGCGCGACGCGACGGCGTAGTGGAACGAGGCGAGCGGCATCCCGGCTTCGGCCACGATCGCACGGGTCGTCGCGGCGTGCACGCCGTCGCGGGCGATCACGGCGAGCGCCGCGCGGGCCAGCGCCTCCCGACGTTCGGTCGCCGCCATGCGCGCCATCCCCCACCGCCTTCGATCGCCGATCCGCAAGAAGTGGGTCAAGCGTCCCAGACGCACGTCCCGGACGTCAAGCGGTGCGCGTGCTTCGCCCGCTGAGCACCGACCTGGGACGAC
>CAZCEE010000118.1:0-7177 GCA_964497165.1 uncultured Schumannella sp.
CTGGCGTCGCCGGGAGGCCAGAAATGGCCTCCCTCTATGCTCCAGCGCGCGATCAGCCGAGGGTCCTGTCCAACCAGCCCCAGAAGATGCTGCTGCCCGCGAGAGCGAAGATGAGGCCAAAAATACCGAGGCCGCGACCGACCCCGGCGATGATCGCGATGAGGGCGAAGATGACCGCGACCACGCTCACCGGAGCGGCGAACGCGGCGAGCACGGTGGGCGCGCCGGAGAAGAATGTGCCGGAGAAGAAGAGAATGGCGGCGAGGATCCCGAGCCAGAACGCCGCGCGACCCGCCCACTTCGCTGGCTTGCGCCCCGGGGCGATGCGGGTGTCGCTGCGCCAGTACTGCCCGAGTGTCGGCGCCTTGTCCTGCCGCTGCGCCGCGACGTGGTGCTGCTGGACGGGGCGGTACTGGCTCGGCTCGCCCTGGTAGTGCGGGCGCTGAGGCGGCGGGAGGGTCATCAGCGCCTCGCTTCCCATTGATGCGCGCCAACTTGCACGCATTCTCGCTCGGTTCGCACCGATTGGCGCTCGCGAACACACTCTAGCGAGCAGACTGGGGCCGTGGGACTGCCGTCCGGTCGGGAACTGCGCGAGGTGGCGCACGTCGTCGCCCTGCCCCTCGCGACCCGGTTCCGCGGGATCGACGTGCGAGAGGCACTCCTGCTGCGCGGCCCGTCGGGCTGGGCCGAGTTCGCGCCGTTCATCGAGTACAACGACGCCGAAGCCTCCACCTGGCTCGCGGCCGCGATCGACTACGGCTGGGGTGCCGAGCCTGAACTCGTGCGCGATGTCGTCCCGGTCAACGCGACGCTGCCGGCCGTCAGGCCCGACGAGATCGGCGCCGTACTCGACCGCTTCGGCGCGACCCGTACGGTGAAGGTCAAGGTCGCCGAACGCGGCCAGACCCTGGCCGACGACGTTGCGCGGGTGCGCGTCGTGCGCGAACGACTCGGCCCGGCCGGGCGTATCCGGGTGGATGCCAACGGCGGGTGGAACGTCGACGAAGCCGAACACGCGGCCCACGCCCTCGCCCCGTTCGACCTCGAATACCTCGAACAGCCCTGCGCGTCGGTGCCGGAGCTCGCCGAACTCCGCGCCCGGTTGAAGGACTGGCAACTGCCGATCGCGGCCGACGAGAGTGTCCGCAAGGCCGTCGACCCACTCGCCGTCGTCGCCGCCGGAGCCGCCGACCTGCTCGTCGTGAAAGCCGCCCCCCTCGGCGGGATCGCCGCGTCCCTCCGGATCGTGGCGGCATCCGGTCTGCCCGCGGTCGTGTCGAGCGCCCTCGACACCTCGGTCGGCCTCGCGATGGGTGCCCGGCTCGCGGCGGCGCTGCCCGACCTCGACTACGACTGCGGGCTCGGCACGGCCGCCCTGCTCGCCGCCGACGTCACCGCGCATCCGCTCGTGCCGCGCGAAGGGCGCATCCCGGTGGAACGGGTGGATGCCGACCCCGACCTTCTCTCACGCTGGGCCGCACCGCCGGAGCGCCGCGACTGGTGGCTCGCCCGCCTCGACCGCTGCCTCGAACTGCTCGAGGCCCGTCGGTAAGCTCGGAGTCCGCTGACGATCACGGCCGATCAGGAGTGAGCCTCATGTCCGAACGCCGCATCCCCACCCTCGCCGCCGTTGCACTGCTCTCGGGGTTCGCCCTCCTGGGCTGCACCGCCCCAACGACTGTGGCGCCCACCGAGGATGTCCCGACCACGGGCGACGCCATCACGACCGACTCCGGCGGCGACTGCCTCGTCGGCGAGTGGATCATCCCCGAGGACCAGTTGAACGCCTTCTACGCCCAGATCTCGGCAGAGAGCGAGGGGGTCAGCATGTCGGCTGAGGGCGATAGCGCGCTCATCTTCACGGAGACGACATACGAGTACCGGCCCGATTTCAAGCTCATTCTCGACCTGGGGGGCACAACCGGCCGCGGCGACGTGACGGGGTCGGTGCTCGGTAATTACACGGCAGCCGACGGGTTGCTCACCACGGAGAACGACGTCAGCGACCTCGACATGCAGCTCGTCATCGACGGGATGCCGATCGACGCCAATGACATCGGCAACGCGGCGGTTGAGAGCGAGCCCATCCACGACGTCACCTACCACTGCGAAGCGGGAGCGCCGGTGATCGACTTCAAGACCGTCGACTCGACGATCGCGCTCACCCTCGTCGCCGGCTGACCCGAGGGTCTCGCTCCCCACGGCACGGCCGCCCCGTCGCTGCGCGACGAGTCGGAACCGGCCGCGTGGGCCCAGCACCCTGCGGGCGCTACTCGACCACCGAGAAGGTCAGAGGCCCGAGTAGGCGTGCAGGCCGGTGAAGAACACGTTCACGATGGTGAAGTTGAACAGCACCGCCGCGAAGCCGACGATCGCGAGCACCGCCGAGGGCGTTCCGCGCCAACCGCGAGTCGCACGGGCGTGGATGTAGCCGGCGAAGACGACCCAGATCACGAAGGTCCAGACCTCTTTGGTGTCCCAGCCCCAGTAGCGACCCCAGGCGCGTTCGGCCCAGATCGCGCCGAACATGAGCGTGAAGGTCCACAGCACGAAGCCGATGACGTTGACCCGGTAGGCGAGCGACTCGAGCGTCGTCGACCCGGGCACTCGCGTGAGGAATGCGACGCGGGCGAGCTTCCCCGCCTCCCGCCGCTGCTGCAACAACTGGGTGATCGACAGGCCGGCGCCGAGGGAGAAAAAGCCGGTACCGAGGATGGCGACGAGCACGTGGATGACAAGCCACGCCGAATCGAGTGCCGGCGGCAGCGGGATGACGTCGACGTAGAGGTTGCGCGTCGCGAGCACGAGCAGCAACACGGCGAGCCCGGTGACGAAGGTGCCGAGGAAGCGGAGGTCTTTCCAGAGGTTCGCGAAGAGGAAGACGCCGACGATGATGCCGGTGCCGGTGAGGGCGAACTCGAACATGTTGGCCCACGGCACCCGCTCGGCGGCAACCCCGCGCAGCACGATCGCGAGCACGTGCACCGCCCAGCCGAGGGCGGTGAGGGCGAGCCCTATGCGGGCGTTGCGGCTCGGCCTCACGGTTTCGGTGGGCGGAGCGTCGACGAGCACCGCCGTCGTGCCCTGCGCGGCGAAGGCGGAGGCGGTGGCCGCGCCGGCGGGAGCGGTCGACGAGCGCTTCGCGAGGTCGAGCAGGAACAGCACGAACGCGCCGAGGTAGACCGCAGCCGCCGAATACACGCCGACGAGCGACCAGGCGGCGAGGGTCTCGGTTGTCACGTCGTCATCCTACTTTCGCTGTGAGGAGCCGCACCGAGGGCCTCCGCGTGCGACCGCGCAAGGTCGGCGACCGCCGCCGCAAGTCCCGGATCTTCCCCGCGCGCGAGCCCCGCGTACTCGAGCCGCGTGCCTCCGTCGCCCGGCACCACCTTGATCCACATCCGCCGCCGCGGAATGAACAGACTCGTCAGCAACCCGCCGACCGCGGCGAGGGCGAAGCCCAGCACCCACGCCTGGGCGGGGTCGTGATGGATGTCGAGCCCGACGTAGTTCGCGACGCCTTCGAGTTCGATCGTGCCCATCCCGTCGGGGAGGTCGAGGGTGTCGCCGATCCGCAGGGCGAGGGCATCCTCTCGACCCGCGAGTTCTTCCATGTTGTCGGTCTCGAGCGAGTAGACGTTCGCTCCGCTGCCGTCGGCGAGCCCGAGGTCTCCCCGGTAGACGAAGAGGGTAAGCAGGGCGTTCTCGGTGATGTTCGGTGAGAACGATTGGATGAGGTCGCCGTCGGGCGAGTAGGCGTCGGGGTAGAAGAAGCCGGTCATTCCGAGCTGGTCGGAGAGTCCATCGGGCACCTTGATGACCCCGCCGCTCTTGAGGTTGCCGTCCATCGCCAGGAACGGCACCGCCTGCTGGAAGACGATCTCGCCGTCGGGGTCGCGCACGGTGACGATCGGGGCGTACCCGTTGGCGAGCAGGTAGACCTGCGTGCCGCCGACCTCGAGCGGTGAGTTGACTTTGAGAGTCTCGGTACGCCACTCCCCGCCGCGCTCACGCACGCCCATCGTCGCGTCGAAGTCGGTCGGATTCCAGGTGCCGGCGTTCTGGTCGAACTCGTAGGAGGAGTCGAATGCGTCGAGCCGCAACCCGAACGGCTCGAGCGCCGTGTCGGAGTCGACCCACGGGCCGGGATAGAACGAGTCGTAGTCGGCGAGCACGTTCGCGAACGGCTCCCCCTCGATGAGCAGTCGTTGCCCGTTGTAGCCGAATCCGCCGCCGATGGCGACGCCGGCGAGCACCCCGATGAGCGCCGTGTGGAACACCAGGTTGCCCGTCTCGCGCAGGTACCCGCGCTCTGCCGAAATCGAGTCGTCGTACCGTTCGACGCGGTAGCCCTGGCCCTTGAGCACCTTCCGGGCCGCCAGCACGGCGGTTTCGGCATCCACCGCGCTCTCCACCGACGTGTACCCGACGAGCCGCTCCAGCCGCGCCGGGGTCTTCGGCGGGCGGGCGCGCAGGGCGTCGAAGTGATGCTTGGAGCGCGGGATGACGCAGCCGATGAGCGAGACGAACAGCAGCAGGTAGATGGCCGAAAACCACGGCGACGAGAACGTCGAGAAGACCCCGAGCGCGTCGAGGATCGCAAAGCCCTCGGGGTCGCGCGCCTGGTATTGCAGCACCCCGTTCGGGTCGGAGCTGCGCTGCGGCACGAGCGACCCCGGCACGGCGGCGAGCGCGAGCAACAGCAGCAGCACGAGCGCCGTGCGCATGCTCGTCAGTTGCCGCCACATGAAGCGCGCGAAACCGGCGACGCCGAGCTTGGGTAGCTCGGGGGACGTGGGCTCAGAATCGATGTGATCAGAGGGCCGGAACGAAGCCATCGATCACCGCCTGGAAGTTCGACATCAGCAGGTTCCACACGCCGGTGACGAGCAGCACGCCGACCAGGATCAGTAGCACGCCGCCGACGATGTTGACGACGCGGATGTGGCGCTTGACCCAGGCGATCGACGTGCCGACCCAGCCGACACCGATCGCGACGAGTAGGAACGGGATGCCGAGGCCCAGGCAATAAACGGTCGCGAGCAGCACCGCCCGACCGGGGTCGAAGCCGGCCATCGGCAGGATGGCGGCGATCGTCGGACCGAGGCACGGCGTCCAGCCGAGCGCGAAGACGATCCCGAGCAATGGTGCGCCGAGCAGTCCGGTGCGCGGCTGCCAGGACGGCTTGATCGTGCGCTGCAGGAAGCTGACCTGCCCGATGAAGACGAAGCCGAGCAGGATGATGACGGCCCCGCCGATGCGTTGCAACAGGTCCTGGTACTCAAGGAAGAACCGGGTGGCGGTCGCACCGAGGAAGTTGATCGCGATGAAGACGACGCTGAAGCCGACGATGAAGAGCAGCGCGCCGATCACCACGCGGCTGCGCTTCTTCTCGGCGCCACCGGCGACTCCGCTCACGTAGCCGAGGTAGCCGGGTACGAGCGGAAGGACGCACGGTGAGAGGAACGAGATTAGGCCGGCCGCGAGAGCAAGCGGCACAGCAAGCCAGAGTCCGCCATCGGTGACGATGTCGCCCATCAGTCCTCCGCGAGCACGTCGTCGATGATGTCGGCGAGGGTTCCGGCGCTCGGGATGCGGCCCGAGATGCGCGCGGCCACCCGACCTTCGGCGTCGAGCACGAGCGTCGTCGGAACCGCCGACGGCGGCACGTCGCCCGCGAAGGCGATCAGCACATCCCGGGTCTGCACGTCGAGGATCGAATCGTAGGTCACCCCGAACTCCTCCTCGAAGGAGGCGGCCGTGGGTGCGGAGTCGCGGATGTTGACGCCGAGGAAGGTGAGCCGGTCGGCGTACTCGGTGGCGACCTCCTCGAGGTCACTCGCCTCGTCGCGGCACGGCGGACACCCCGCGTACCAGAAGTTGAGAACGACGACCCCGTCGAGGTCGGCGCTGTCGACGGTGTCGCCGTCGACCGTCTCGCCGCCCCACGTCGGAACCTCGTCGCGATCGGCGGCCGGGATGATGAGCACCGAGCCGTCGCCGGAGATGTAGCCGCCGCCATCCTCACCGGCGATGCCGTCCTGCGCCGTGCACCCCGCGAGCAGCAACGCCGCCGCCGCCGCCACGAGGGGAACACGCATCCGTCGCATCAGACGGCGCCCGTGTCGATCGCCCCGCTGAGCAGGTCAGCGGCGGGTTCGGTGTACGACACCTCGACGAAGTCGCTGCCGCGGCGTTCGAGGGTCGTGATGCTCGACAGGGCGCAGCGGCGCTTCGACACGTTGTGGGCGAGCGGCTTGCGAGCGACGGTGCGAGCGACCATCCAGATCGGCATCTGGTGGCTGACGAGTACCACCTCACCGCCGTCGACGTCTTGCCAGTGGTCGGCGACGGCCGCCATCATCCGGCCTTGCACGCTGACGAAGGGCTCCCCCCACGACGGCCGCATCGGGTTCAGCAGAAACGGCCAGTCCTGCGGGCGACGCGGCAGGTCACGGCGCATGTTGATGCCCTCGAAGCGGTTGGTCGGCTCGATCAGGCGAGGGTCGATCCCGAGACCGGCGGGGATGTTGTCGCCGAACAGTTCGAGAAAGGGCGCGGCGCTCTCTTGGGTGCGTTGCAGCGGGCTCGCGACGACCGCGCGGATGTCGTGGCCGGTGAGCGACACGGCGGCGGCGTGTGCCATGAGCCGACCGCGTTCGCTCAGCCCGAACCCGTCGAGGCGGCCGTAGAGCACGCCCGTGGGGTTCTCGACCTCGCCGTGCCGCACGAGGTGAACGAGATCGGCAGGCACCATGCGAGCTTACGAGGCCGGGAGCTGCGAGATTGCCCCGGATAGACTCGATCCCCGTGACTTCCCGCACCCTGATCGCCGACCTTGCCGCCGCCGCCGAAGGACCCGTCCGGGTCGCCGGATGGGTCGACACCGTGCGCGATCAGAAGAAGGTGCAGTTCATCGTGCTGCGCGACGAGTCGGGTGCCGCCCAGCTCGTGCACCCGCGCCTCGATGCCGGAGAAGACCCCCAGCCCGACCCGATCGCCGCCGCGATCTCGGGGCTGACCGCGGGCACGTTCGTGTCGGTGGAGGGCGAACTCAAGCACGATGAGCGCGTCAAGCTCGGCGGGCTCGAGGTGAAGATCGGCGACCTCGACATCATCGCGGAGGCGCTCGACTCGCCGATCGCCGAAGACTCTTCGATCGACAAGCGCCTCG
>CAZCEE010000119.1:0-7117 GCA_964497165.1 uncultured Schumannella sp.
GGGCGTACAACGAGAAACAGGTTGGGGCCGCAATTCGGCGCGAACTGCTGCGCGAAGGCCAGGTCTTCTTCGTGCACAACCGGGTGTCGAGCATCAACCGCGTCGCCGCCCAGCTCGCCGACCTCGTTCCAGAGGCGCGCATCGCGGTTGCGCACGGCCAGCTCCCGGAGAGCGTGCTCGAACAGGTGATCGTCGACTTCTGGGAACGCAAGTTCGACGTGCTCGTGTCGACGACGATCATCGAGACCGGCATCGACATCACCAACGCGAACACCCTCATCATCGACGCCGCCGACAAGTACGGTCTCTCGCAACTGCACCAGATCCGCGGGCGCGTCGGGCGCGGGCGGGAGCGGGCGTACGCGTACTTCCTCTACGACGACGGCAAGCCCCTCGGCGAAGTCGCGCAAGACCGCCTCGAGACGATCGCGGCGAACACCGAACTCGGGTCGGGCATGCAGGTCGCGCTGAAAGACCTCGAGATCCGCGGCGCGGGCAATCTGCTCGGCGCCGAGCAGTCGGGCCACATCGCCGGTGTCGGCTTCGACCTCTACCTGCGCATGATCGGCGAGGCGGTGGCCACGTTCCGCGGCGACGTCGCCGAGGGCCAGACCGAGCTGCGTCTCGAACTGCCGGTGGATGCCCGCATCCCCGAGGAGTATCTCGAAAGCGAGCGACTGCGGCTCGAGGCGTACCAGAAGCTCTCCACGGCGGCGGCCCCCGCGTCGAGCGACGACGCGATCGATGCGGTCGCCGACGAGCTCACCGACCGCTACGGGGAGCTGCCGGATGCCGTGCAGAACCTTGTCGCGATCTCCCGGCTGCGGCGCGCGGCCATCAAGGCAGGGCTCTCGGAGGTGGTCGCCGTCGGCGGCAACCTGCGCATCGCGCCCGCCGAACTTGCCGACTCGAAGCAGTTGCGACTCAAGCGCCTGTACCCGGGGGCACGCGAATTCGCCGCGGCGAGGGCGCTCAGCATCCCGCTGCCGCAGGGCACCGACTCCGACCTGATCGCCTGGGTCGACGGTGTGCTCACCGCCCTCTTCGCCCCGACCGCCCCGCCCGCGGCCCCGACTTCTTCCTAGCCGGGCGAGTACGGACAACACGGGCCGCCGCGGCGGCCCGTCACCGCCGTAGTCGCCAGGGTTGGCGTCGGTTCACGCGGCGCGAGGCCCCAGGATCCGCCCGAGAGCAATCGGGATGAGCACCATCGAGCGCAGGTCGACGATCGTGTGCAGCACGATCGGCACCACGATCGAGCCGGTCACGACGTAGAGCAGCACGAAGATCGCGCCGAGAAGTGTCGAGAAGACGACGCCGATCGCACCCTGGTAGACGTGGAGCAGGCCGAACAGCAGGGTCGCGCCGAGAAACGCCGCGAGGGCGTTCCCGGTCACCGCGAACACCAACGCAGGCAGCCCGAGGCGGAACAGCAGCTCCTCGAAGACTCCCGCGCTCACCGAGAGCGCCGCGCCGTAGGGCAGTTCGCCGGGCGTGCGGGGGAGGAGCGCCCGGATGTCGCCGATCGCCGGCGCCTCATCGAGCGGATGCCGGATGAGCACGACGGGCAGCACGAGGCCCGCGAGCACGACGACCCCCACGACGATCGCGACCGGGAGGCCGGCGTCCCCGGCGAGAAACGAGCGCATCGCAGTGATCGGTTCCCACTGCTGAGCGGCGGCAAGCGCATCCGGAATCTGCGCCCACGCCGCGAGGATCGTCGCGAGCGAGAGGCCGCCGAGTGCGAGCGCCCCTTCGATCAGCCAGCGGCGGTAGACCTTCTGCCGCGCGACCGTCGACCGGAGTCGCTTGAAGCGCGCAAAATCGCGTCGCTCACGAGTAAGCGCCCGCCAGAGCAGAACCCCCACGACGACGCCGAGGAGGGCGAGAGCAGCGGCATCCACCCGCCCATCATCCTCGAATTGCCAGCGTGGGCGTGCGCCGTGATGGTTGGCTAGTGCGAGTGACGACTGCCGTGGGGTTCCGTTCGGAGCGCGGACCTCTTCTTCTGGCGATGATGGTCGCGACCGGTCTCGTCGCGATCGATTCGACGGTGATCGCGACCGCTGTGTCGTCGATCGTCGGTGACCTGGGTGGATTCAGTTCGTTCCCGTGGCTCTTCTCGATCTACCTGCTCGCCTCCGCGGTCACCGTTCCGGTGTACGCCAAACTCTCCGACACGTTCGGACGCAAGCCGCTCATCCTCTGGGGCATCGGGGTGTTTCTGCTCGGCTCGATCCTCTGCGGCTTCGCGTGGGACATGCCCAGCCTGATCATCTTCCGCGCCGTGCAGGGCATCGGCGCCGGGGCGATTCTGCCGATCGTCATCACGATGGTCGGCGACATCTACACGCTCGAGGAGCGCGCGCGTGTGCAGGGCTACCTGGCGAGCGTCTGGGCGATCGCGGCCGTCGCCGGTCCGACCCTCGGCGGGGTGTTCGCGCAGTTCGACCTGTGGCGCGGCATCTTCTTCATCAACATCCCCCTCTGCCTGCTCGCGGGCTGGATGATCTGGTCGCGCTTCCACGAGAAGGTCGAACGTCGGGAGCATCGCATCGACTACGCCGGGGCGGCGCTGCTGAGCGTGTCGGTGACGCTGCTGCTTCTCGGCGTGCTGCAAGGCGGAACCGGGTGGCCGTGGGATTCGCCGCAGAGCCTCGCCGTGTTGGGCTCGGGCTCGGTGCTGCTCGTGGCATTCGTGCTCGTCGAACGCCGGGCGGCGGAACCGATCCTGCCGTTCTGGGCGTTGTCGAGGCGGCTGTTGTGGACCACCAACCTCTTGGGGTTCTGCGTGGGCGCCGTTCTCATCGGCCTCACCGCATACGTTCCCACCTTCCTCACGGTGACGACCGGCGCGGAGCCGATCGCCGCAGGCCTGGCGCTCGGTGCGCTGACGATCGGCTGGCCGCTCGCGGCCACGATCTCCGGTCGGCTCTACCTGCGGTTCGGGTTCCGCACGACGACGATCCTGGGTGCCAGTGTGCTGGTGATCGGCACCGCACTGTTGGCCCTGTCGACCCTTGACCCGTCGATTTGGGTCGTCGCGGGCTTGTGCTTCCTGATCGGTGCCGGGTTCGGCTTCGCGGCGGTCTCCACCCTCGTCGCGGCGCAGACCAGTGTCGAGTGGAGTGAACGCGGTGTCGTGACCGGCACCCAGTTGTTCTCGCGCTCCATCGGCCAGTCGATCGGGGCGGCGGCGCTCGGCGCGATCGCGAACTCCGTCATCCTCGCGAACGGCGGCGACGAGACGGTTCCGTCGACGATGACGGCTGCCGCGGGAGCCGTGTTCCTCGGCGGGGCGATCGTCGCCACCGTGTTGTTGATCGCGGCGATCGCGATGCCTCGCGTTCCGTTGGCGGCGGCCGAGACACCACCCGGGGCGCCGGCCTGAGCGCCCGAGATGTGAGGATGTCGGCATGACCGATGCCCCGCATCCCAGCCTCGACGAACTGATCGCGACGCTCGAACGGCTGCGGGCGCCGGGAGGCTGTGCCTGGGACCGCGATCAGACCCATGCGTCGCTCGTGCAGTACCTCGTCGAGGAGAGCGCCGAGCTGGTCGAAGCGATCGAGTCGGGCGACGACGACGAGTTGGTCGAAGAGCTGGGCGACGTGCTGTACCAAGTACTCTTCCACGCCGACATCGCGAGCGAGGCCGGCCGCTTCACCCTCGAGGATGTGGCGGCGCATATGACGCAGAAGATGGTGGGGCGGCATCCGCACGTCTTCGGTGACGTCGTTGCCGAGACCCCCGATGCCGTGGTCGCCACTTGGGAGTCGGTCAAGGCGGTCGAGAAGGCGCACCGCACGAGCGTGCTCGAGGGGATCCCTGCGGGGATGCCGGCTCTCGCCCTCGCCGACAAGGTGCTCGGCCGCGCCGCGACCGTCGGTGTCACGGTCGAGCCCGTGCGCGTGCCCGCTACCGAGGATGAGCTCGGCGCCCAGCTGCTCGCGCTCGTGGCCGGTGCCCGAGGAGCAGGGCTGGATGCCGAACGCGCCCTGCGCGGCGCCATCCGCACCGTGCGCGCGCAAGTCTCGACCGTGGAGAGCTGACCCGCGCGCTTGCCGGGAGGGCGTCGGGGCAGTAGTAATGGGCTGACCGCCGCCTTCGCGCGGCGGGGAAGGCTTGTGATGCGCTCGACGATCGACCTGCCCGACTGGCGGACTCTCGGCGCGTTGCCCTCTGCCGTACTCGGCGCGATCGGTGGTGTCGCGTGGTCGGCGTCGCTGCGCGGCTGGATGGTCGAGATCGCCGGGACCGAGTCGGCATTCGACTGGATCGGCACGTTCGCCCAGATCCTGGCGCCCGGTGCGGTCGTCGGACTGCTGCTGGGTCTCGCCGACTATGCCCGCCGCACCGGAGGCCGCCCCGGATGGCGTTGGCTCGCCGCGGCCCCCGTGCTGTTCGGGATCGCGCCGATGCTCACCCCCGGCGCCCTCGAGTTGCTGCTCAGCACCGGACTCGGCAGCGGCGCGGTCGCCGTCGTGCTGATCGGGATTCTCGGCGGCTTTGGCGTCTCGCGGCGCGGACCACTCTGGCTTCGCATCGTGTGCGGCGTGCCGGCGGCCGCTCTCATCGCCGCGGGCGGTTTCGCCTCCTTCGGATTCGACGCCCCGGTTGCCGCTGATTGGGAGCCACGCCAGGCGTGGTCGGGCCTGCTGTTCGTGTCGCTGATGATCGTGTTCGTCGTCGCCTGCTCCCTCCCGCACCGCCGGGTCGTGGTGCGTTCGCAGTATCGCCGCACGTCAGAGAACGGGTCTCATGGCTGACCTGCCCGCCCCGCTGCTCAGCCGCCACGTGGGGGTGATCGTCGTCGCGCTTTCCGTGGTCAGTGCGGTCGCTCTCGGGGTTCTGCCTCCGCTCGGCTTCTGGCCGTTCGCGATCGCCCTCGTGCTCACCGCGGTCCACCACGCTTTCGTCGCCCTCGCGGTGCTACTCATCGGGCGCACCGGCCTCGCGGGCAGGCACGCAGTGATCCCGGTCGCCGCGACCCTGGGCAGCGCCGCGCTGTTGCTGCTGGTCGCGCTCGCCGAAATTGCTCTCGTGTTCGTGATCGGACTGCAGCCGGAGGCGCCGTTCCGCGTGTTCCCCGTCGTCGCGGGAGCGCTCGCCGTTCTACCAGGCATCTTCCTCACGGTCTTCGGCGTCGCCGTGCTCCGCGCGGGGATCGTGCACCCCGGCGTGCGCATCCTGCCGCTGCTTGGTGGACTCGCGGTGTTGGGGGCAGGGGTCGTGCTGTACCTCGACCCGCTCGGCGCCGGGCGGATCGCGGTCGCCGTTGCGGTGCTGCTGCTCGCGGGCGTCGGCGTCGCGCTCTTCACCCGACGAACCGTGCGGTAGCCCATTGCCGCAGCACTCCGCGAGGGGCATGATCGCTTAATGGGAATCCTCGACCGCCTCACCCAGCTTCTCGACAAGGTGTCGGAGTCGCCGAAACCCGCTCCGCGGGCCCCGCTGCCAACGAAGAGGAGCAGGGGTAGACGTGCTCGTTGAACACTTGGGGCAGAGCCCGCGCATCCATCCTGAGGCCGTCATCGCGCCGGGGGCCGTCGTGAGCGGCGACGTGACGATCGGTGCCGACTGTCAGGTGCTGCACGGTGCCGTCATCAGCGCCGAAGGTGGGCCGATCGTTCTCGGCGAGCACGTCATCGTGATGGAGAACGCCGTGCTGCGCGCCAGCTCTTCCGACCCGCTGCGGATCGGCGACCACTGCCTGGTCGGGCCGCTCGCCTCGATCTCGGGTGCCCGGGTCGGCGACGAGGTCTTCATCGCCACGGGTGCGCGCATCTTCAATGGCGCCGTCATCGGCGACCGCAGCGAGGTGCGCATCAACGCCGTCGTCCACCTGCGCACCGAACTGCCGCCGGAGTCGGTCGTGCCGATCGGCTGGGTGGCCGTCGGCTCACCCGCCGAGATGTTCTCGCCCGACAAGCACGAAGAGATCTGGGCGCGGCAGCTGCAACTCGACTTCCCGGGTTACGTGTTCGGACTCGACCGCGACACCCCCGACCTCATGGTGCAGCTCACCGAGCGGTACGCGCGGCACCTCTCCCGCCACGCCGACGACCACCCCATCGGCTGAAGAGTGGGGTGAAGATGGGCAGATGACCCTGCCCGCGTTCATCGCGCCCCCGAGACGCATCCCGTTTCCGCTGCGGTTCGGGCTGTGGATCGCCAAGCGCGCGTCGGGCGAAGACACCCTCGTCGCCCGGCTGCTCACCTGGTATCCGAGAGCCGCGGTCGGGGCGGGCGTCATGGAGGCGCTCGTTGCAGATGAGGTCGGGCGGGTCGACCGGCGAATGCTCAAACTGGTGCGGATGACGGTCTCATCGGTCGTCGACTGCCCGTTCTGCGTCGGGTTCAACGGGCGCGACTGGGAGAAGCACCTCAGCGTCGACGAGCTTGCGGTGGTGCAGGGGCGCCGGGATGCCACGGACGTCGCGACCCTCGACGACGCCGAGCGTCTCGCCATCGAGTACGCCCAGGGTCTCTCGGCCACCCCGATCGCCGTGTCACGGGAGATGGGGGAGCGCCTCACCGAACACTTCACGGCACGCGAGATCGTGGTGCTCGCGACGACCGTTGCGCAGGTCGGGTACTGGGCGCGGGTGGCACAAGGTCTCGGCTGCCCGGGTCTCGGCTGACAGTCCGACAGACTAGGGGGGTGGCACAGCAGGTCAATCCTCCGCGCGGGATGCGCGATTTCCTCCCCGCCGAGAAGGCGCGGCGGGAGCGCATCCTCGGCGTCATCCGCGAGGTCTACCGGGCCCACGGCTTCGATGAGATCGAAACTCCGGTCGCCGAAGACAGCGAGTGGTTGCACGCCGGGCTCGGCGGCGACAACGAGAAGCTCGCCTACGGCATCCTCAAGCGCGGTCTCACCCGCGCCGACCTGCAGGCGGCCGAGCAGCCGCTCGACCTCGCCGACCTGGGCCTGCGATTCGACCTCACCGTGCCGCTCGCCCGCTTCTACGCGTCACACCGCGCCGAGTTGCCGTCGGTGTTCCGCAGCATCCAGATCGCCCCGGTGTGGCGGGCCGAGCGCCCGCAGAAGGGTCGCTACCGGCAGTTCGTGCAGTGCGACATCGACGTGCTCGGCGAGCCGGGGCCGCGCGCC
>CAZCEE010000120.1:0-7063 GCA_964497165.1 uncultured Schumannella sp.
ATGTCGAACGACTCGGCGTCGCTCGACGCGATGATCTCGTCGACGACCTTCGGGTCGTATGCGGTCGGCCAGAAGTCTTCGCCGACGCCTTCGACGAGGTACGGGCGCCCGGTGCCGCCGGAGAACACGGAGCCTTCCGGGTCGGCGCCGATCACCTTGATGTCGGGGTTCTGCTCTTTGAGGTACTTGCCGGCGCCCGAGATGGTGCCGCCGGTGCCAACCCCGGCCACGTAGTGGGTGACCTTGCCGTCGGTGTCGCGCCAGATCTCGGGGCCCGTCGTCTCGTAGTGGCTGAGCGGACCGTTGAGGTTGGAGTACTGGTCGGGCTTGAACGCCCCCGGGATCTCCTTCACCAGGCGGTCGGAGACCGAGTAGTAGGAGTCAGGGCTGTCGGGGGCGACGCTGGTCGGGGTCACCACGATCTCGGCGCCGTAGGCGAGCAGCACGTTCCGCTTGTCTTCGCCGACCTTGTCGGGAAGCACGAACACGCAGCGGTAGCCGCGCTGTTGCGCGACGAGGGCGAGGCCGATGCCGGTGTTGCCCGACGTCGGTTCGACGATCGTGCCGCCCGGCTTGAGCTTTCCCTCACGCTCGGCCGCGTCGATGATGCGCGCCGCGATGCGGTCTTTGCTCGACCCACCGGGGTTGAGGTACTCGATCTTGGCGAGCACCGTCGCCTTGATGCCGTCCGTCACCTTGTTGAGCTTGACGAGCGGCGTGTTGCCGACGAGGTCGAGCACCGTCTCCGCGTACTTCATCCCCCGATCCTACGGCCGAGGTTTCGTGTGTTACTGGCTCAGGTCGGGCGGTCGAGTGGAGAGGTTGCGCAGGTCCATCGATGGCCGCGACGAGGCAAACGACTGCTAGAAGGGTGTGCCCTCGTCAGAAACAGGGGCACGATGCGCAGTAATCCGGATCAGGCTGGCCAAGAGCAAGACGAACGTTAGGGATGTAGCGATGAGCGCGGTCGTCATCAGAACGAGTAGGGACTCGGGTTGAACAGACGCAGCGACCCCCGCTGCGACGAAGACCGTGGCGAGCGAGGAAGCCACGACTGCAATACGCGGGACACCCAGGATTCGCCGTACGAGGCCGTGCTCCCCCGGTTGGACAAAGTAGATGGATCCGATCGTGGGCAGAAGCGCGAGGATGGTGACCGCGGCGTCAGCGCTCGCATCCCCCGAGCTCAACCGCTGGTCCTCGACCTCCAGGAAGGTCCCGAACCCGAGCAACAAGAGCATGAACGCCGTGCTGATCGCGGCAGGCAAGAGGAGGCCGCCGCGGCGCATATTGAGCTTCACGGAGAGGTCGTACGAGCCCCGGCCCAGATCGCGCGTGTATACGATTCCGCGCTCCAAAGAGACACGCTTCGCGTAGTCGTCTGCGGGCAGCGGTTGCCCATCCTGGAGGAGCTCGACGTCCTGCACAGTCGACCCGTTTGGAGCAATGACTCGTATGTGCTCTCTCTGGGCTGTGCCGATACCTGGGACCTCAAGGAGCATCTTCAGCGGAGCGAGTCCGAGGTGAGCGAGATTGAAGGGGCGCACCCTTACTAACGAGGGTTCGACATGCCGCACCTTGACGATTTGAGCGTTTCCAATCAGTGGGACGAACGCGATCAGGATGTAGCTCTCTGCGAAGGTCGCGACAGTCTCGAAGAACTCGGCGTCCTCAAGGGCCGTCCGCCATGCGATCAGATTCCTTGGCTCGACCCACGCCCCACTCTCAGCCCCCACCGCAGAGGCAGCAGCGTCCTCCGGAAAGGTCTGCCGGAGGAGTCCAACTAGCTTCGGCACGCCCGGGTACCTCACGAGTGTGAAGAGTTCGCTCAAGAGCGTGGAGGTGACTGCACGACGACTCACCCCGGTGGAGTGCAGCCGTTTGATAAGCAGCGCATGGGTGGCGTGTGAGTCCGAGTCACTTACAGCGACGGACAACGCCGCGCCCGCGCTGTCTCGGACGTCGAGTTCAAAAAGCAGATCCTTGGTGAGGACGGCAATCGGAATTGGAAAGTACCCTGCGTCTTTCACCCGCGAGAAGCCGGGCCGAGCGCGAGCCGCAGCAACGTCGATGTCCAGCGTGATGCTTCTTTCGACACGCGCATCGTCGAGAATCCTGATGGTCTCAACTCGCCGCAACAACCAAGATGGGTCACGGATGAGCGAGTCGAAGTATGCTCCTACGCCCCTGGCATCGAAACTTGATGCCGGTCCTGATCCGATTGGCACGGAACTCCTGAGCTAGTGCTGAGTTCCCCGGCTCAGCTCTGATGAGGTCGTCTTGAACGTTCCTTCAGCCGACTTTGCGACGATCGAGTAGCTCTTCCCGTACGACTCGGAACTACTCGTTTGAGTGTTCCGTCGCACATAGTCGGCTCGGACTGCCCTGGTCGTTTGCCGTCTCCCCGCCGACGGCGCCGCATTTGACATGCAGGCATCATTGCACGAAGCACCGGTCGCTGCGGGTGCGGCTCGCGGTCAGGCGACGGGGAGCGACAGCGGCGGCGGCTCGCCGGCATCCATGAGGGCCTGCGCGACGAGCTTGAGGCGGGCGTCGATCGCCTGACCCATGTCGCGTGCCAGATCGGGATGCGTGCGCACGAGGGCGTCGATCACCGGCAGCGGCACGAACAGCACCGCGAGGTCGACGAGCGCCACGACTTCGGCGCCGGCGATCTGACGGGTGAGCGCCGTGACCCCGAGCACGTCGTCGCGGCCGAGCTGCCCGACGGGCAGCATCGCGCCCCGCGACGCGGGAACCAACAACTCGACGTTGCCGCTGACGATGATCCGGATGCCGTCGGGTACAGATCCGGAACGCTGCACGATCTCGCCCTCGCCGAACTGCTGCAGTCGCGCCCCCTGGTCGAAGAGCGCCACCGCTTCGGGAACGCTGAGGTAGAACCGCGAGGCGAGCCGGGCGAGATGTTCCTGCGTGCGCTCTGGCGTCGCGAAGTTGTCGGTGAGGTCGCGGTCGAGGTGCAGCCCCGCCCGTCGAGCGGCGTACCAGAGCCGTTTGCGGAACAGCCCGAGGGTGCCGTACGACTTGCCGGGGCTGGAGAGCGGGATGCTGATCTCGTACCAGGACTTGCCCATCGGCACCGCTGAGGCTTCGACGTCGGGATGCCGCTCCGGCAGCCCGTTCGCGACGTCGACGAGTACGTCGATCACCTGCTGCGGCGGGTCGTCGGTCGCGAACCGCACAAGGGTGTCGGTCTCGAACGGCGAGGTCGCCCGGGTGAGGTTGCTGAACGACGCGCCCGAGAGGGTCGAGTTGGGGATGACGAGGATGCCGTTGTTGGTGTCGAGGTGCGTCGCGCGCCAGTTGACCGCGATGACCCGCCCCTTGCCGTCGGGCGTGAGGATGTAGTCGCCGATCTCGAACGGCTGCTCGAACAGCAGGAAGAGGCCGCTGAGCACCGAGCCGACAGCGTTCTGCAGCGCGAGGCCGATGACGATCGACCCGATCCCGAGCGCGGTGAAGAACCCGCCGATGTCGGCGTTCCAGATCCACCCGAACAGCACGGCGAGGCAGATGGCGATGAGCAGCACGCGCGCGATGTCGACGAAGATCGACGGGATGCGGTTGCGCCAGGTGCCCTGCTTCGCGGTGACGAAGACGGCGAGATTGAGGCCGTTGAGCAGCACCAGGATGACCACGAAACCGAATGCCGTCGCCGCGACCTTCGGCCAGGTGAACTCCACGTTCCCGGCCTCCTGCGGGATCTGCGTGAAGAGGATGATGAGCGCCCCGAGCGGCGCGAGCACGTTCCGCATGAGCAGCACGATGCGAGCGCCCGGCGAGCCGCGGCGCACCATCGCGGTGTGGATCTCGCCGAGCACGAGCAGCGCGATCGGCAGGCCGACGATGACCGAAACAGTCGGCCAGAACCACGGCTCGGCGGCGATGTCGGTGATGACCTCGATCATCGGCCCAACCCGATCATCGGTTCACAGCTCGGTCGCGTCAGGGTCGACGCGCCAGACCCGCTGCCAGCCGGTGGCGGTCTCGACGACACCCGCGTCGGTGTAGGGCAGGGCGTCGGGAATCTTGTCGACCACTCGCTGGGTGAGAAAGATGCCCGATTCGGTCGCGCCGCCCTGCAGGCGGAACGCGAGGCTCACCGCGTCGCCCCACAGGTCGTAGACCATCGACGTGCGTCCGATGAGTCCGCTCGTGACGGTACCGGTGTCCATCCCGACGCGCACGTGGATGTCGGCGCCCTGTTGGGCGCCGAAGCGCTCGACGATGCGGGCGATCTCGAGCGAGAAGGCGACCGCGCGGCGGGCGTTGTCGACCCGCGGGACGGTCAGCCCACAACTGGCGAGATAGCCGGCGCGCGTGCTGCGCACTCGCTCCACCCCGTGCACCTCCGCGGCGTCGTCGAACGCCCGGAAGATCTCGTTGAGCAGATCGAGCGACTTCTCGGAGTCGATGCCGCGGCCGTACTCTTCGAACCCGACGACGTCGGCGAAGAGCACGGTCACCTCTTGGTGATCCTGCACGATGGTGCGCGCGCCCTCGCGGTAGCGCTTCGCCACCGCCTCGGGCATGAGGGTGCGCAGCAGTCGCTCGTTCTCGAGCCGCTGCTCCTCGAGAAGGGCGTTCTTCAGCTCGAGACTGCGGCTCATCTCGTTGAACGCCGCCGCGACGTCGGCGAGTTCGTCACTCTCGCCGGCCTCCACCTGCACGCCGCTTTCGCCCGCGGCGATGCGGCGGGCGGCATCCCGGAGGCGGTACAGCGGCCGCACGGCGAAGCCGGCGATGAAGACCGACACGAGCGACACGATGCCGACCAGGATGGCCGACGAGATCGCGAGTCGGCTCGTGAAATCGTCAACAGGGGCGAGGGCTTCGCTCGCGTCGATCTCGGCGACGATCGCCCAGCCGAGGCCGGGGGCGGGCTCGATGAAGGCATAGGCCGCGATCGAGTGTTGGCGAAGGTAGTTTCCCGAGGTCGTGATCCCCTTCTCGCCGTTGAGCGCTTTGTCGACGGCTTCCGTCGTCGCCGTCTGGATGAGCAGGGTCTGCTCGGTGGCTACGGCACGATCCGCGTCGGCGGGCGAGAGACCGGCGGCGATCGCCAGACGCACGTATTCGTCGGGGTCTTCGACGAGATCCCGCGAGACCGACCGCATGAGATGGTCGCCGCCGACGAGATAGGCCTCGCCGGTCAGACCGAGGCCGCTCTGCTCCCAGTTGGCGCCGCCGGTCATGATGGCGTCGATCCGCTCCGACGGGAGCCGCACCGCGATCGCACCGACGATCGCGTCGTCGCTCGCGAGCGGCGCGACCGCCCACCCCGTCGGGGCATCGAGAGCCGGTGCGTAGGGCCCGAAGTCGACGAACGTCACCGAGTCGAGCCGGTTGCCCGACATCGCCTCTTGGAAGGCGAGTGCGAGGTTGGTGTAGCTGTAGGGACCGTCGACGAGGTCGGCGCCCAGGTCGACGTCCTTGTTGACCGAGTAGACGACCTGACCCGACGGCGAGATGAGCACGAGGCCGGGGTACTCCGACAGCCGGGCGAGGCGTCGCAAGTAGTCGTGGTGTTCGGCGTGCGCCGCCGACCAGGTGCTTCCGTCACCGGCGTCGTCGACCGCCGACGCGTCGTCGCCACCCTTCACGGTGTAGTGGTAGAGCAGGTAGCGGGCCGACGCCGAGGCCGGGATGAAGCTCGACGCGTCCACCTCCTCGCCGCTCGCCTCGTTGAGTCGCGGGCCGAAGTCGTCGGTGAAGAAGGCGACGAGTTCGGCCTCCTGCTCGGGCGTCAGCACCGGTTCGGACCCGCCGCCCGCAGCGGTGACGGCGTCGTTCGCGATCGCCGCGTTGTCGAGTTCGGCGACGGCTGCCGAGAAGGCGAGCTCGGCATCCACGACAGCACTGTCGCGACTCGCCAGCAGCAGCGACGCCTCGATCGAGTCGAAGAGGTTGATGATCTCGCGGGCCCGCGAGTCGCGCACTTCGGTCAGCCGGTCGTACGCCGCGTTGCTGAGCGACTCGGTGCCGTTGATGTACCCGATGACGCCGACCACGACGTTCGAGCCGACGCTCACCAGCAGCAGCATGAGCAGCAGCAGCGACTTGATACTCAGCGAATGGCGGCGGCGTACCCGCGCGGCGACATGATCGCCGTGCGCGTCATCGACCGTCACCGCAAGCCTCCTGTGGGCATGAGTAGGCGCTCTGAGAAAGAGTTGCCCCACTTTAGCGGGTGGCGCGTTCAGCGCACCTCCGGCTCCGATCAGGGATGATGTGGGAACACATCCACTACGCACCAGGAGCGCGCATGGCCACGCCCCCGAATCGCCCCGTACAGCCGACCATCAAGGAGCAGCGTGCCGAGAAGCGCGCCGCCCAGCTCGAGACGTTCAAGAAGCAGGAGGCGGCTCGCAAGCGCAACCGCATCCTCGGCATCGTCGCCGCGATTGCGGCACTCGTGCTCGTTCTCGGCACGGTGGCGACGGTGCTCGTGATGAACGCGACCCCGCAACCGGAGGAAGTGATCAGCGGCGACTACGAGGATCGACTTCAGCTCTACCCCGACCTCGAGGCAACCCACACCGACACCCGCGTGACCTACGACCAGTCGCCTCCCGTCGGCGGCCCGCACAACCCGGCTTGGCTCAACTGCGGCGTCTACGACGAAGAGCAGCAGAACGAGAACGTCGTACACACCCTCGAGCACGGTGCGATCTGGATCGCGTACGACCCGGCGTCGACCACCGACGACGAGATCGCGGCGCTCGTCGCGCTCGCGCCCGACACGTACTCGGTCATCTCGCCCTACGAGGGGCTCGGCCAGGCGAAGGCGATCTCGGCTTGGGGCGCCCAGTTGCTCTTCACCGACGTCGACGACCCGGCTGTGACCGACTTCCTCACCGAGTTCTGGCGCTCTCCCGACTCGCCCGAGCCGAACGCATCGTGCACCGGCGCGATCGATGGGCCTGGCAAAGTCTCGTGACGCGATGACCCGCGGGCGCATCGTCGCGGCCGTCTTGGCGGCGGTGCTTCTGCTCGCGGGGGCGTTCGCGCTCGGACGGTTCAGCGCCGGGTCGACGCCGAC
>CAZCEE010000121.1:0-7051 GCA_964497165.1 uncultured Schumannella sp.
CTGCTGCGGGCGATCTTCGGCCAGGTCAATGTTCGCAGTGGCACGGTGAAACTCGAAGGTGACGACATCACCGGACTGAAGGCGAACAAACTCGTCTCCCGCGGCGTCGGATTCGTGCCCCAGACCAACAACGTCTTCCCGGCGCTCACCATCGAAGAGAACCTCCAGATGGGGCTCTATCAGCGCCCCAAGGCCTACGCCGAGCGGCTGGAGTTCGTCACCGGGATCTTCGGCGAACTGGGCAGCCGTCTGAAGCAGCGCGCCGGATCGCTCTCCGGCGGCGAGCGGCAGATGGTCGCGATGTCGCGTGCGCTGATGATGGATCCCAAAGTGCTGCTGCTCGACGAGCCTTCAGCGGGCCTGTCGCCGGTCCGCCAGGACGAGGCGTTCATTCGCGTCTCCGAGATCAACAAGGCCGGCGTGACGACGATCATGGTCGAGCAGAATGCGAGGCGCTGCCTGCAGATCTGCGACCGCGGTTACGTGCTCGACCAGGGCCGGGATGCATATACCGGCACCGGTCGCGAACTCCTCGGCGACCCGAAGGTCACCGAGCTCTACCTAGGCACCCTCGGTACCTAAGAAAGTTCACGCAGCAAAGGGAAAGCCCCCCGACCCGAAGGCCGAGGGGCTTCCTTACTGCTGTGTGGCTTAGAACGCCCCGTAGGTGTTGTCTTCGCCGTACACGTAGATGCCGATCGAGGCTTCCGTCGGGTCGCCCACCTCGTCAAAGGTGATCGGGCCCGAGACGCCGTCGTAGTCGGCGACTCCACCGCTCAGGATGATGTCGGCGCACTCGGCGAACGTAGAGCACTTCTCGCCGCCACCGGAACCACCAGAGACCTCCTGGAGCTTGGCAGCCACTTCGACACCGTCGGTCGAGCCGCCCGCAGCCAGCGAAGCCAGCGCAAGGAGGATGACCGCGTCGAACGACTCGGCTGCGTAGGAGTACTCGGTCAGAGCCTCGCCACCATCTTCGGCAACCCACGCGTCGAGCGCGCCGGTGAACTCACCGAGCGTGTCGATCGAGAGGCCGGGCAGCGTGCCCTTGGCGCCCGTGAGGGAGCCGGCCGGGAACTGGTCAGCGAAGTTCGAGAGGTTGCCGTCGACGAAGTACAGCGTCTCCGGGGCGACCTGCCCGAACAGGCTCGGAAGGATCGTCTTGACCTCTTCGAACGTGATCAGCGCGATGGCGTCGGGGTCAGCCGCCAGCACCTCACTGATCTGCGTGTCGAACACGGTGTCACCCGTGTTGTAGGTCGGGGCGGCGACGACCTCGCCGCCGGCGGCCTCGAAGGCCTCGGTGACGTACTTCGCGAGACCGGTGCCGTACGAGTCGTTCAGCACGATCATGCCGAGCGTCTGGTGGCCGTCCTCAGCGATCAGGTTGCCGAGCACCTCACCCTGTAGCACGTCCGACGGCGCGGTGCGGAAGTACAGCCCGTTGTCGTCGTAGGTGGTGAAGGCGTCCGAGGTGTTCGCCGGGGAGAACAGGATCGTGCCTTCGGCGACGACCTGGTCGATGAACTGCAGCGAAACGCCCGACGAGGCGGCGCCGACGACAGCGGTCGGGTCGAAGCCCAGGATGCGCGGCGCCTCGGTCTCGTAGGCCTTGTTATCGGTGTTACCCGAGTCGCCGTACTCGACGGCGACGGTCAGACCGGTCGACTCCGTGTAGGCGTTGACCTCGCTGGCGGCGTAGCCGACACCGGCTTCTTCCGGCGGGCCGAGGAAGGCGAGGTTGCCGGTCTGCGGCAGCAACGTGCCGAGGGTCATCGTGTAGTCGTCGATGGCCGTCGGTCCGGCAGGTTCTGCAGCCGGGGCACAACCCGCGAGCACGAGGGCGCCGGTCGCGATGACCGCGATGCCGCCCAGTGTGCTCTTGAGGCTGCGCGACCGGAAGGCGGATGCCTTGGTCGTGATGCTCATGTCACTCCTTGAGTGTTCTCAACAGGAAAGTAGACCGGACAGCGTCCGGCCAGTTGTTGCCACCGTAGTCTGGCAAAGGCCTCGCGACGATTCCGCACTGTTACAGACGTGTAACGCGACGAAAACGTTACTTTCGCGTAACGGTGACAGACGAGGTCGTCAGCCGATGACGACGGCCTGCCGACCGTACTTGTTCTCGCCGTTGTAGGCGACGACGACGTAGCTGCCACGCTGTGGGTCGCCCTCGGCGTCGAGGTTGGTCGACCCGCTGAGCCCGTCGTAGTCGATGTCGGTCTGGGTGCTCAGCACGTCGAGGCACTCACCGAAGCTCGTGCACTTGATGCCGTCGACGGATGCTGCCCCGAGCAGCCGCGAGATCGAAGCCCCACCGTCGTCGCCGGCGAGCACGGCCGCGAGCGCGGCGAGCACTGTCGCGTCATACGCCTCTGCGGCGTAGCGGAAGTCGATGACACCGGGATCCTCTTGCTTGATCTTCGCCTGGAACGCGGCATCCGCCTCGGCGCCCTCGATCAGCCCGTTGACGCCGTTGAGCAGCCCGGCGGGCAGTGCCTGAGAGTAGTCGGCGAGGTTCTGGCTGGTGAGCCAGAGCTTCGCGCCGCCGAACCCGGCCGCGGAGAGCTGGGTGACGAGTGCCTTCGTCTGGTCGCCGTTGTCGGGGGTGGCGAGCACGACGGCATCCGGGGCGGCATCCTTCACCGTGGCGACCGCCTCGGCAAGGTCTTCAGCGGAGGCGTCGGAGGCGACCTCGACCGCCTCGAGTTCGACTTCGGCGCCCTCGAGGGCGGCCGCGAGGGCCGCCGAGAGTGACGAGCCGAGGTCGTCATCGCGGAACACGATGGCCACCGACGCGATGTCGCGGTCGGCGAACAGGTCGGCGAGCACGATCGCCTGGTGCGGGTACGACGGGATCGTACGGAAGAAGATGCCTTCGGTGTCGAGGGCGGTGAGCTGCGGGTAGGTCGCGGCGGGCGAGATGAGGGGGATGTCGGCTTCCGCGGCCGGTTCGAGCAGACGCTGTGACAGCACCGACGACGACGGGCCGATGACGACATCCACTCCTTGGGTGATGAGGTCGGCGAACGACTCCTCAGCCTTCTGGGTCGTGGCGTCGCCGGAATCGCGGTTGACGACGACGACCGGGGCTCCGTTCACCCCACCCGCAGCGTTGATCTCGCGGACAGCGGCGTTGACGCCCGCGACCTGCGCCGGACCGATGAACGCGACTCCACCGCTCGACGGGAACAGGGTGCCGATCTTCAGCTCGCCGTCGCCCGTCGGGGTCGGCGTGGGGGTCGGCGTGGGGGTGGGGGTGGGTGTTCCGCCGCCGCAGCCGGCGAGCACGAGCAGGGCGCCGACGGCAACTGCCGCCGCGGCGACCCGGGGGAACGTGCGCGGCATCCGGACTCCTTCTTCAGGGACCCCGCCACCCTACCGATCGCCCCGATCCGCCGAGGGAAGGCGCGTCGTGGAGTACTCACGGCGCACACCGTCCTCCGTCAGAAGCGAGAGTCGAACTCTTCGCAGCTCAGGTTCGGCGGAACCCAGGTGAACCACGCGTCGGGGCACTCGTTCGCGACATTCCGCAGGCCGTCTTCGCTGAAGGCTCGGATGATCTCGGCGGTGTCGGTGCCGACATCGATCAGGTCGAGGTACCACATGTCGGCGGCGGCGCAGCCGTCCTCGGGAATGGGGATCTCGGTGAGGGTGAGCACCGCGCTCGGCGTCCACGGCGTGTTCGCGCCGCCGTCGCCGATGTCCCAGAAACCCTGGGTGGTCGTGACGGTGACGGTTGCCGGGATCGCGCCGGTCGGCGGTGTATCCGCGCCCTGCGCTGCCGACGTCAACGTCTCTTCGGTGTAGCCGATACTCGAACCGCCGGTCGTGATGTTGACGCTCGCGGTCGGCCGGACGTCGCCGTCTCCGTTGGCGCCGAACGACTGGGTGACGTCGCACGTGAACCCGCTCAGTGCAACTCCCATGAAGTCACCGGTCACGATCGCGGAGTCGACCTCGAGGTCGTCGCCGAGCCACGGGTCGATCTTCACGTCTGCGGGCGGGGCCCCCGGGCCGCTCGGGCCGGTCGGGCCAGTGCATCCGCCGAGGGCGACGACGATCACGGCGGTCACGAGGGCGCGAGCGCCGAGGCGGGGAGCGGTCATTCCGCCATCCTGGTGCCCGGCGAACGTCGCTGTCGAGGACTTCTCTCAGAGTGGCTCGAGCGCGGCGCGACGCGGCCGCGATGCGGCGATCAGGTCGGTCATCAACACGACGAGTGCCACCCAAACGAGCGCGAAGCCGATCCAGCGCTCAAGCGGCATCGCCTCCCGCAGCACGAGCCATCCGATGAGGAACTGCACGAGCGGCGCGAGGAACTGCGTCATCCCGAGCGCAACGAGCGGGATGCGGCGCGCACCCGCCGCGAACAGCAGCAGCGGCACCGTGGTCACGACGCCCGCGCCGACCATCAGGGCCGCGTGCCAGGCGCCGTTCTGCCCGAACTCGAGTCCGCCGCCGATTGAGGCGACGAGCACCAGTTGCACGATGGCGACCGGAGCGAGCCAGGCCGTCTCGAGGGTCAACCCGCCGACCGCGTCGACGGTGGGCCCGACGACGCGCTTGATCAGTCCGTAGCCGCCGAAGCTGAACGCGAGGGCGAGGGCGATCCACGGGAACGCGCCGTACCCGATGACGATCACCAGGATGGCGACGAACGCGATCGCGAGGGCCGCCCACTGGGCGGAGCGCACCTTCTCGCGCAGCACCAGCACGCCGAGCAGCACGGTGACGATCGGGTTGATGAAGTAGCCCAGCGACGCTTCGATCACGTGCCCGTCGAGCGCCGCGAACACATAGACCTGCCAGTTGACGTAGATCAGGGCGGCGGCGAGCGCCATGAAGAGCATCGTGCGACGGTCGCGCAGCAGCGCCCTGAGGCGCCCCCACGCTCGTGTGAACGTCAGCAGCAGTGCGCAGAAGGCGAGCGACATGAGGATGCGGAACGCGACGACCTCGAACGCACCTGCTGGCTGCAGTAACAAGAAGTAGAGCGGAAGGATCCCCCAGAGACCGTAGGCGCCGATCGCGTAGAGGAACCCGGTGCTGCTCTGCGGCGGCGGAGCGGGCGGCACCGTCTCAACCTACTCGGCGCATGCAGAAGGCCCCGCCGTCACCTTGTATAGGAACGGCGGGGCCTCTCTGACGGGAGTCTTAGCCGATGACCGCGAGCACGTCGCGGGCGGAGAGCACGAGCAGGTCGTCCCCGCCGAACTTCACCTCGGTGCCGCCGTACTTGGAGTAGATGACCTTGTCGCCGACCTTGATGTCGAGCGGGACGCGGTTTCCGTTGTCGTCGATGCGACCGGGTCCGACCGCCACGACCTCGCCCTCCTGGGGCTTCTCCTTCGCGGTGTCGGGGATCACGAGACCCGACGCGGTGACCTGCTCGGCGTCGACCTGCTTGATGACGATGCGATCCTCGAGCGGCTTGATGGAGACCGACACTGGATGACCTCTTTCTAAAAGACCCTGCTGGCAAAAGTTTGGGTTGGCACAGTCCGACTGAGAGTGCCAGAGACCACCATAGCGTTTCGTTAGCAGTCGTTCAACGCGAGTGCCAATGTCGGCGAGGGGCGAGAATGGCGGAATGGACGTCGACGACCTGCGCCGGCTGCTCTCCGCAGAAGGGCTGCGGCTGCTCGACGAGGTGGGCGAGCTGGATGCGGCCGCCGACGTCGTGCGCACGGTCTCCCGGTTGCGGGCCGCCGGACACGACGGTGGTCTCGTCGCCGCGGTGCTCGAGCAGGCCCGGTTGCGCTCGCGGGCGCGCGCGAAGTTCGGCGACTTCGCCGACCGAATGCTGTTCACCCCTGCCGGCCTCGAGCAGTCGACGCGGCTACGGGTTGCCGCTCTGCACGCCGGTCGGTTCGCGGAAGCGGGGATCGACGTGATCGCCGACCTCGGTTGCGGGATCGGGGCGGATGCGATGGCGATCGCCGCGCTCGACCTCGGTGTCGTCGCGGTCGAACGCGACGAGCTAACGGCGGCCGTCGCGGCATTCAATCTGGCGCCCTTCCCGTCGGCGCGCGTCGAACTCGGGAACGCCGAAGACGCCGACCTCGCAGGCGTGGGCGCGGTGTGGCTCGACCCCGCCCGGCGCGACGGAGCGACCCGACTCAAGAACCCGGGCGATTGGTCGCCGTCGCTCGAGTGGGCGTTCGACCTCGCCCGTCGGCTGCCGACGGGCATCAAACTCGGCCCCGGCATCGACCGCGACCTCATTCCCGACGACGTCGAAGCGCAGTGGGTCTCGGTCGATCGCGAGGTGGTCGAGCTGGTGCTCTGGTCGGGGTCGCTCGCTCGCCCCGGCATCCGTCGTGCCGCGCTGGTGCTGAGCGCGGGAGGCATCGCCGAACTATCGGCACCCGCCGACTCCGCCGATGCCGAGACGGGCGACCTGGCCGAGTACCTCGTCGAACCCGACGGCGCCGTCATCCGTGCCCGGCTCATCGGCGACCTCGCGCGCAACCTGGGCGGGCGGATGCTCGACCCGACGATCGCCTGGATCACGTCGCCCGAACCCCCGGCGACGCCGTTCGGTCAGGCGTTCCGGGTGCTCGAACGCTTTCCGCTCGACGTAAAGACCCTGAAGCGCGAACTCGCCGCGCGAGGAATCGGCACCCTGGAAATCAAGAAGCGCGGCGTCGACATCGACCCCGCGCAGTTCCGCACGAAGCTCGCCCTCTCCGGAGAGACGAGCGCGACCCTGGTGCTCACCAGGATCGCGGGCTCACGCGCCGCGATCCTGGTGGAGCGGGTCTGATCAGATCGACCGAACGGCTCAGTACGGGTAGGTCGAGTACGCGGCGCCCATCGTGCCCATCCAGACGGCGAAGATGATGATGCCGATGATGTAGAGCACCCAGAAGGCGGTGAAGACGTAGCCGATGATCAGGCCGGCGAGGGCGAGACCGCGGCCCCCCTCCCCGGTGCGCTTGATCTGGCTGAGGGCGATGTGGCCGCAGATGATGCCGCCGGGCGAGATGACGAACGCGAGCACGAGCGCGAGGATCGCGAGCGTGTTGGTCGGCGGGGCGTAGTAGCC
>CAZCEE010000122.1:0-6986 GCA_964497165.1 uncultured Schumannella sp.
GCGGCGCGGGCGCGGCTGGCGCACCCGCACCGTCGTGTTCGGAGCGTCGTCACCTTCGCGCGGCCCCTCGCCCGACCGACGCCGGGTGCGCGTGCGACGAGACGCGGTGCCGCTCGCGGCGGCCTCCTGGTCATCTTCGGGGCCGTTCACGCCGATCACCGGTGTCGGCAACGGCGGCGCTTGGAACATCAGCGAGAACGCACCACCCGTTGCAGGAGCACTCGCGTCCGTAACCGTGGCAGTGTCGTCGCGATCGAGAGTCGCCTTCTTGCGACCGCGCGTCTTCTTCTCAGCCGCGGGAGCGGCATCCACCGTCTCTTCGGCCTTCTTGCGCCCGCGCTTGGGCTTCTCGACCACCGTCGCGTCGTCAACCGGAAGAACCCCGACCAACGAATCTGCGGAAACATGATTGACAGCGCTCTTCGGCGCTTCCCTTTTCACCATCGCTGGTGCACTCCTCGGCCGGAGGTGCCGCGCTACCCGCCGGAACATCTCGAGCGGACCGATCTGTCAGTCCGCGAATGAAAGTCTGGATGCGACCGCCGTTCCCCTGAACGGTGCTCTGGTCGCTGCGTCCTCTCACGACGCTCGCCCTCTCACGGCGACTCGGAACTGGCGTCCGACACGGTGCGCGTTTCGTGCTCAACTGGAGCGGCGCTCGGCACTCGTGGCCCGGTATGCCCGGAAAGCTTTTACGGTGCGACCGGGCGCGGCCCGGTCGGCTTACGGTCCAGTATCGCACGCTGGGACCTTCGGCCCGTTAAGTCGGTCGCGCAGGTTGCGATAATCGCCTCGTGACTGACACTCTCGCGCCGCGTCGCCCGATCGCGCTGGCGATATTCCTCATCGTTGTCGGAGCGCTCGGCTGGTGGGCGTCGTTCTCGCTCACGGTCGACAAGTTCCTGCTTCTCGCCAACCCCGACGCCGACCTCGACTGCAACTTCAGTCTCTTGGTGCAGTGCGGCAAGAACCTCGAGTCGTGGCAGGGATCCGTCTTCGGATTCCCCAACCCGCTGCTCGGGCTCGGCGGTTTCGTCGCCCCGATCGCCGTCGGCGTCGGGCTGCTCGCCGGTGCCCGATTCGCGCGCTGGTTCTGGATCGCGTTCAACCTCGGCATCGCCGGAGCGCTCACCCTGGTCGTCTGGCTGATCTCGCAGAGCATCTTCGTGCTCGGCACCCTCTGCCCCTGGTGCATGCTCGTCTGGTCGGTCACCATCCCGCTGTTCTGGATCGTCACCGCCCGCAACTTCGCCGAAGGGGCGTTCGGCAAGCCGCTCGTCGCCTTCGGTCGGGTGCTGCGCTCGTGGGCGATTCCGGTGACGATCGTCAGCTACGCGGTCGTGGCGCTCATCGCGCAGCTGCGGCTCGACGTTCTGCAGTACCTGTAGAGCATTTCCATAGGATCGCTGCAGATAGGGTGCCAACCGTGGCTCAAGAACGTTTCACCAAGGATCAGCGTCGGGAACAGGCACGAGAACTCGCCCGCATGGAACGCGAGGCGCGCCTCAAGGCGCAATCCCGCAACCGTCTGTTGATCCGAATCGGCGCGACCGTCGGCGTCGTCGCCCTGCTCGCGGCGATCGGCGGCGGCATCTGGCTCTCCACACGCCCCGCCGGCCCAGGCCCCGCCAACATGGCCTCCGACGGCATCCTCCTCACCGGAACCGCGGAAGGTGAGATCGAGGCGGTGCAGACCGGAGGGGTACCCGCCGAGGGGACGCCGATCGCCACCGACCCGGATGCCTACGACGTTCCGGCGCGCATCGTCACCTACCTCGACTACGGCTGCCCGTACTGCAACCAGTTCGAGACGACCAACGCGTCGCAGATCGCGGAGCTTGTGGCGGCCGGCTACGCCACCCTCGAAGTGCACCCGATCTCGATCCTCGACGGCCAGTTCCTCGGCAGCGAGTACCCGACGCGGGCGGCGAACGCGATGGCATGCATTGCGGCCGAGGAGCCGAGCGCATTCCTCGACGCGAGCACCGCGCTCTTCGCCAGCCAGCCCGCGGAGCAGACCGAGGGCCTCACCGATGACGGCATCCGCGAACTCCTGGACTCGGTGGGCGCACTGAACGACGACATCTCGGCGTGCATCGGCGATCAGCGGTACGTCGGCTGGGTGGCCGCCGCGACCGAGCGCGCCACATCTGACCCCGACCTCGCCAACCCCTCGACAGGCGGCTTCGGCACACCGACGGTCCTCGTCAACGGGGTGCGCTACACCGGCGCCCTCGACGACCCGCAGGCGTTCGCGACCTTCGTCGCCGAGAACGCCGACTTCGGCGACGTCGAGCCCTCGCCGACGCCCACTCCCGCCCCCTAGTAAGCGGCTATTTGCCCATTTCGGGGCGCTCCCCTCCACAGGAGTGCCCCGAAATGGGCGATCAACAGAAGCAGGGCCTGCACCGCACGCTTCTTCGCACCCCGAAGAGGCTTCGGAGATGACACCCTTCCCGCCCTCCCCCCTTCCAGAACCACTGCGCGGACGACCGTTCACGGTGGGCCAGGCATTCGGGGCGGGTGCAAGCCCCGACCGCCTTCGCGCGCTCGACGTCGATCGGCGGATCCATGGTGTTCGGGCCCCGGCGGGAGCCAGCGATGATCTGCGTTCCCGGTGCCTCATGTTCTCGTCACGCCTTCAAGCCAGTTCTTTCGTCAGCGATTCCACCGCTGCGCGCCTCCTCGGAGTTCCGCTGCCACGTCGGCTTGATCGCGCCACCGGAGTGCACTTCACTGTCGAGGCGCCGGATCGAGCTCCCCACGCCGCAGGACTCATCGGGCACAGCCGGGCTGTCATCTCGGGTGACGTCGTCACCGATCTCGACGGCCTACGTCACAGCTCTCCCGAACGGCTCGCGCTGGAGTTGGCCGGAGTGCTCGATCTGCCCGATCTTGTGGCCGTCATCGACTTCACGATTCGGGTGGCCCGTCCGTTGACGACCATCGAGGCGCTGCATCGTCGAATGGGGGTCGGGGACCGGCTGGCGCGGAGGCGGGTATTGAGGGCGGCTCTCAGCCTCGCCAATCCCCGGTCGGAGTCCCGACCGGAGAGCCGGCTCCGCGTGATGGCGTCATTCTGGGGGCTCGGCGTCCCCCTCGCCAATCATCAAGTCGTCGATCCGATCTCCGGTGTGGTGATGAGGATAGACATCGCGTTCCCCGACCTCATGCTCGCGGTCGAGTACCAGAGCGATGAACACCACAACGGGTCGCGAAAGCGACGCGAAGATCTGACTCGCCGATCACGACTCGAGGCTCTCGGTTGGACAGTGGTCGAGGTAAGCGGTGATGATCTTCGCAACCCCGCGGAGCTTCGGGCGCGCATCCATGCCATCCTGGCGGCCAAGCGCCGCTGATTGCCCAGTTCGGGGCATTCCGCGGGAATTAAGTGCCCCGAAATGGGCAAATAGCCGGGGGTACCTCAGCCGGCGGACGGGAACCAGAGGGAGAGCTCGCGGGCGGCGGATTCGAGTGAGTCGGAGCCGTGCACGAGGTTCTGCTGCACCTTGAGGCCCCAGTCGCGGCCGAGGTCGCCTCGGATGGTTCCGGGGGCGGCGAGGGTCGGGTCGGTGGTGCCGGCGAGCACGCGGAATCCTTCGATGACGCGGTTGCCGGCGACGCGCATCGCGACGACGGGACCCGACTCCATGAACTCGACGAGCGGCTCGTAGAACGGCTTGCCTTCGTGTTCGGCGTAGTGCGCGGCGAGCACCTCCCGCGACGGCTGCACCATGCGCAGGTCGACGAGCGAGTAGCCCTTCGCTTCGATGCGGCGCAGGATCTCTCCCGTCAGGTTTCGAGCCACCCCGTCCGGCTTGACCAATACGAGGGTTTCTTCGACGCTCACGCGCTCTCTCCTTCTGCGGCGAGACGCCGCTGCTCTTCGATGCGCCGCGCGCGCATCAGACACCACACCCACAGACCCGCGAACACGGCTCCGACGACGAACATCGCCCCGACCAGGAACCCCGACGCGATGAGCACCACCTGTAGCGCTCCGCCCAGCACGACCCCAGCGGCGTATCGCTGCAACATCGCGACCGCGATGAACACCACGATCGCGCTCAGTCCCCCGCCGACGACAACCTCGGTCGGGATGTCGGTGAGCCCGTTGATCGCGAGGGTTGCGAAGAACAGAACCACCGCTTCGAGCACGAGCACGATCGACAGCAACGTTTCCGTGACCCCGCGCTCACGTCGAGCCCGCCGGGGACGCCCCGTGACGGGTGAGGTCTCGTCGGTGCTCATGCGCGCCCTCCTGTCGCCGTACTCACGGCTTCCACCCTCTGGCTGCGGCGAGCGCGAGGGCTTCGCCGACGAGGGTGATCGACCCGGTGATGAGCACGGCGCGACTCGGCCCGGCGGCCGCCCACTCCCGGGCGGCAGCGACCGCCTCATCGAGGTCTTCGAAGCGCAGCACCGACTCTTCCGGCGCGACCGTGACGGCGATTTCGGCGAGTTCGTCGACCGGCGTCGCGCGGTCCGACTGTGAGCGGGTGACGTGGAACCGGTCGGCGATGGAGCTGAGTTCGGCGAAGACTCCGTGGGCGTCTTTGTCGCCGAGTACGGCGATGACGACGGCGATCTGTCGGAAGTCGAAGTATTCAGTCATCGCCCCCGCGAGTGCGCGCGCGCCGTGCGGGTTGTGGGCGGCATCCACGAAGACGGTCGGCTCGATGCCGATCAGCTGCAGGCGTCCGGGCGAGGTCGCCTCGGCCAGCCCTTCGGCGAGAACGTCGGGGCTGAGGGCGACGGTGCCGTTGCCGAGGAACGACTCGACGGCGGCGATCGCGAGGGCGGCGTTCTGCCCCTGGTAGTCACCGTACAACGGGAGGAACAACTCCTCGTACCGCCCCGCGCGCCCGCGCACGGTGATGACCTGGCCGCCGACGGCGACGGTCGTCGATTCGAGGGCGAAGTCGACGAGTTCGATCACCATCGACGCTTCGTCGTGGGTGGCGGCTTCGCGCAGTTCGTCCATGGCGTCGAGCGACTGCATCGCGGTGACGACGGTCGCGGCGGGTTTGATGATCCCCGCCTTGGTGCGCGCGATTTCGGCGACCGTGTTGCCGAGGCGCGCCTGGTGGTCGAGGGCGATCGGGGTGAACACGGCGACCTGGCCGTCGGCGACGTTGGTGGAGTCCCACTCGCCGCCCATGCCGACTTCGAGCACCATGACATCCACGGGGGCGTCGGCGAAGATCGCGAAGCCGAGCACGGTGAGCGCTTCGAAGTACGACAGCGCCTCCTCGCCTGCGGCGACCAGTTCGGCGTCGACGATCGCGAGGTAGGGGGCGATGTCGCGCCAGTTGCGCACGAGCGCCTCATTCAAGACCGGGATGCCGTCGATCACGATGCGCTCGTTCACCCTGACCAGGTGCGGCGAGGTGAGCAGCCCGGTCTTGAGCCCGGCGGCGCGCAGGATCGCCTCGATCATGCGGGATGTCGACGTCTTGCCGTTCGTGCCGGTGATGTGGATGACGGGAGCCGAGTGCTGCGGATCGCCGAGCAACTCGCAGGCCTTGCGCGTCGGCTCGAGCCGCGGCTGCGGGGCGGCCTCGCCGATGCGCACGAGCAGTTCGGCGTAGACCTCGTCGGCCTCGTCCTGGAACTCTTCGGCGTCGTCGCTCACGCGCGCTCCAGTTCGATCGTCACCGCGGATCCTGCACCCACGGCGGTGGCACCATTCTCCCCCGGGCGCGCAACAAGCGTGGTCGCGAGAGTCTCCCCCGCGATGAGGTCGCGGTGCGTCTCGATCGCCTCGATCGCGCCGGGATCGCCGACGACGGTCAGCGTGATGCGGTCCGACACCTCGAGTCCGGCGTCCTTGCGCGCCTGCTGCACCGCCCGGATGACGTCGCGCGCGAGCCCTTCCGCTTCCAGCTCGGGCGTGACATTCGTGTCCAGCACGATGAACCCGTCACCGCTCGGCAGGAACGCCAGGGCTAGCGCGGGATCCGCGGAGAAGAGTTCGAGTTCGTACTCGCCCGACTCAAGGGGGGTGCCGTCGACAACGACCTGCCCCGCTTCCGCCGTCCAATTGCCGGCCTTCGCCGCCTGAATGATCCGTTGAACGTCTTTGCCGAGGCGTGGACCGGCGGCTCGGGCGTTCACGACGAGTCGCTCAGCGATCTCATACGCCGAGTGGGCGCTCTCGACAGAGAACCGCGAGATCTTCTTGACGTTGAGCTCGTCCTGAAGGATCGCGTCGAACTCGAGAGGGAGCACCCCCTCGGTCACGATGGTGACGCCCCCGAGCGGCAACCGCACACGCAGCTTCTGCGCCTTGCGCAAAGCGAGCCCCGCAGATGCGATCTCACGCACGCGGTCCATCGCGGCAACGAGGGCGTGGTCGGCGGGGAACTCGGATACGACCGGCCAGTCTTCGAGGTGCACGCTGCGTCCGCCGGTGAGTCCTTTCCAGATCTCTTCGGTGACGAGCGGCAGCAGGGGCGCCGCCATGCGGGTGAGGGTCTCGAGCACGGTGTAGAGGGTGTCGAAGGCATCCCGATCGGTGCCGTCCCAGAAGCGGTCGCGCGACCGGCGCACGTACCAGTTGGTGAGCACGTCGCCGAAGTCGCGGAGGGCGAGCGCGGCGAACGGGCTGTCGAGGTCGTCGAGGTGCACGGTGACCTGCTCGAGCACCTCGCGGGTCTTGGCGAGGATGTAGCGGTCGAGCACGTGCTGCGAGTCGGTGCGCCGGGTCGCGGTGACCTCGGCGCTGTTCGCGTAGAGGGTGAAGAAGTAGTACGTCGACCACAGCGGCAGCAGCAGTTCGCGCACCCCGCCGCGGATGCCCTCTTCGGTGACGACGAGGTTGCCGCCGCGGATCACCGACGACGACATGAGGAACCAGCGCATCGCGTCGGCGCCGTCGCGGTCGAAGACTTCGTTCACGTCGGGGTAGTTGCGCAACGACTTCGACATCTTCTGCCCGTCGTTGCCGAGCACGATCCCATGCGAGATGACGTTCGAGAACGCCG
>CAZCEE010000123.1:0-6915 GCA_964497165.1 uncultured Schumannella sp.
AGTACAGCTCCAGCGCGCCGCAGCCGACGACGCCGTGCGCATCCAGGGCCACAGTGAACTCGCGGATGCTGCGGAACACCTGCTCTTCCGGCACGAGCTGCTGCAGCAGCCGGTTGAGCGCGCGGGCCGACGTCAGATCGGTACCGAACGGCTTCTCGATCGCCAGCACGATCCCCTCGGGGAGCTTCATCGTCGCGAGCGTGCGGCAGGCGAGCTGGGTCACCGCCGGCGGCAGGGCGAAGAACAGCGCCACCCGGCCGGTGGCTGCCGCGAGCACGCGACCGAGCGCATTCGGATCGGTGACGTCGGCCTGCAGGTACACCGACGACTCGAGCACCCGGTCGGCGAGCCGCGCGTCGACGGCCGAGAACGCCTTGCCGACCGTGCGCTTCCAGGCGGTGTCGCTCAGCGGATCGCGGTCGACGCCGATCAGGCGGATGTCGCTGCCCCGCGTCGAGGCGAGCAGCGTTGCGAGGCCGGGCAGCAGCAATCGCGATGTGAGGTCTCCCCCCGCGCCGAGGATGACGAGGGTCTCGATGCGGGAAGCCACCCGTCGAGGTTATCGAACGGGCCTGTTCATCCCCCGACGGCCACCGAGATCATCGCCGCAACGACGACGATCACCCCACCCAGCAGCGGCAGGCCGAACACGATGCCGAGGGCGACGATCACTCCGACCGGGAAGCGACGACGCAGACGCTGACCCGGTTGCGCGACCATGTTGGTCGGGAAGGGGGCGGCGACGCGATCGTCCTGATAGCGCCGGGTCTGCCGCAGCGCCTTCGCCCCGACGAGGTCGATGATGCGAAAGATGCGCGAGAGCAGGTGCGGGTCGTCCATGCGGAATGCCCGGGGCGAGTAGACGAACAGCCAGTCGTCGACGATCTCGATGTCGAAGGGCGCGGCCTCGTCGATGCACAGCGCCATGAGGTCGGGGGTGAACACGTAGAGGGCATCCCGTTCATACTGTTGCGGGCAGTAGAGGGTGAAGAAGCGGTTGAAGTCACCCTCGAGCGAGAGCACCTGGTCGCGCGAGAACAGTCCCGAAAGCCCGGCCATCCCGAACATGTTGTTCTGGAGCGAGTCGAGAAACATGTGGGGCAGCCTGCGTTCGAGGTGCAGGGCGAGAAAGCCCCAAGTGATGGTCGTCGAACTCTTGCCGTTGCTCACGACGTACTGGAAGTTGCCGGTGTCGAAGAACCGCCCCTCGACCGAGCGGAAGTGGTCGATTGCCGCCCTACTGCCCCCGTTGCGGAAGATCGCGCCGGGGTAGCTCGGGTCGGGGTCGCGCGGCGAGAACGTCATGCGGTCGGTACGGGCGAACCAGTCGAGCCGCAGCCACCGCTCCCACCGACGCTCGCTCGGCACGACCTTGGTGAGCGCCCAGACACCGAGGGCGACAAGGGCAAGGCAGAGGATGCCGATGGCGATCCCGAAACCGCCGGCCACGATTCCGGTCGGCTCACCCGAGACCATTCCGGTGATCGCCCCGACGATGAGCCCAACCCCGACGAGCGCGGCGATTCCGATCACGGGCAAGAGCAGGATCCACATGATGACGATGGTCGCCGTGCCGTCACCGGCCCAGCGATGGTTCGCCGCCTTCGCGGCCGTCTTCCACTGTTGAACCTGCTGCACGGTCACCGGGGCCGTGAACGCGGTCCAGTCGATCGCGCTCATGCCGCGAGCCCGGCGGCGAGGGCGAGCCGCGCGGCGGTGCCGAACCCGGTCTCGCGCTCGTCGGAAGAGAGGTGCTCCCCCGTCGCGAGACCGTCGGTGACGGTCACGAGCGCGAGCGTCTCGATGCCCTCCCGCGCGCCGACCGCGTAGAGCGTCGCCGCCTCCATCTCGACGGCAAGGGTGCCGAGCGCACCGAGCTTCTCGGTCACCCCGGGGTCGTCGGCGTAGAAGGTGTCGCTCGAGAAGACCGGTCCCACTTTCAACGGCACGTCCTCCCGTTCCGCCGCCGCCACCGCCGCCGCGAGTAGCGCGAATGACGGCACCGCCGAGAGCGTGACGCCCGGAACCCAGCGCGACGTCATCGCGGAGTCGGTGTGCGCCGCCGATGCCGCGACGACGGTGCCGAGCGGCATCCCGGGTTGCAGCCCGCCCGCCGTGCCGACCCGCACGATGCGGGTCACCCCGTAGAACCGCGCCAGTTCGGTCGCATAGATCGCGATCGACGGCCCGCCCATCCCCGAGGCGAGCACCGAGACCGGCTGCCCCTGGTAGGTGCCGGTGAACCCGAGGATGCCGCGCACCTCGGTCACGAGTCGCGCGTCGTCCACGAGTTCCTCGGCGATCCGCTCGGCGCGGCGCGGGTCACCGGGCATGAGTACGAGCGGCGCGAAGTCGCCGGGATCGGCGCTGAGGTGCGGTGTTGCCATGTCTCCGAGGCTATCCGCGAGCGGCGAGCACCCGGTCTTTCTCCGCGCCCGCGGTGTCGTTCTTCTTGCCGGCGCGCGAACCCGCGAGCTTGGCGCGGATGTGTTCGCCCACCGTGATGCGTTCGGGGTAGCGGTTCGGGTGCGCGTCATCGATGAGGTGCGGCATCGTGGCGATCACCGCGTCGATGTCGCCGTCGTGGAAGTAGGCTGCGCTGCGCCGGCGTTCGATCGTTCCGTCGACGATCGGCGGCTTCACGCGGTGGAGCGTCGACATCCACTGGTCGTTCGTCCAGCGCGCGGTGACGTCGCCGAGGTTGATGAGCAGGGCGTCGTCGGCCGGGTTGACGTCGTTCCACGAACCGTCGGTGCCGAGCACCTGCAGTCCCTTCACCTGGTCGGCCCAGAGCACCGTGACGATCCCGAAGTCGGTGTGCTCGCCCATGCCGATGAGATCGCCGTCGAGCTGGATGCGCCCCGGCGGCAGGGCGTAGTTGTTCATGCGCAGCACGTCGAGCGAGTGGCCCGTGTAGGCGTCGTAGAAGCCTTCGGGCAGGCCGAGGGCGTCGGCGAAGATCACCGTCATCGTTTCGGCGACGCGTTTGGCCTCGCGGAAGTAGGCATCAACCTTGTCGCGGAAGCCCGCGATGTCGGGCCAGACGTTCTCGGCGTAGTCGTCGGCGGGCAACTCGACACCCGGGTAGTCCGAGTGCGCGGCACCGACGTTGAACGCTTCGAAGAAGTCGTTCATGCGGTTCGCGCTCTCGACGCCGAGGCTCAGGCTGAGGCTCTCCGACTTGGGTGGCGAGTACCCGCGGTTGATCTTCGGGGGCGTCTTGTAGGTCTTCTTCGTCTCGAGGTCGAGGGCGAAGAAGGCATCCATCGCCTGGGTGAGTCCCGTGATGACCGCGTCGGGGATGCCATGGCCGAGGATCTGCATGAACCCGACGGTGCGGCACGCGTCGTCGATCGCGCGCGCCACCGCCGCTCGCTCCTCTGCAGTGCCGTCGGCGACGTACGGCGTGATGTCGATCGAGGGGACGTTGAAGGCCATGCGTCACGCTAGCAAGCGCCGGTTTCGGGGGCGTTACGCGCGGACTCCGCTCGGAGCGGGACGCTTTCGCGCCGATCGTCGGTACCGCCGAGTCGTCGCCCCGGCTGGTAGCAGGCCCCGTGCGGGCACCCGTGACCCCCGAAGACGCGATACCAGGGGATTCCTCGGAGGCGCACACTGAGGCTAGGAGTCGTAGCGCCAGAGAGGGGCACGTCGACGCCTGAAAGATTCCGGGGGGAATGTGGCAGCGGAAGACTCTGCCGCGCGGGAGGCCGCACGGCAGCGTGAACAGGCGGATGAGAACGCGCGCCGGGCGGGCATCGCGCGCCAGATGGCCCGCAGCTTCGAGGCGGCCGCCCACAGCGAACACCGCCTCGCCCGCACCCTGATCGAACTGGAGCCGCTCGGCTACAGTTTGCTCGCCGATCGCAAACGCCCCGGGTCGGCCCGAGGCAACGTCGACCTGGTGTTGGTCGGACCGAGCGGGGTCGTGCTCGTCGATGCCAAGACCTGGCCGCAGGTGACGATCGCCGGCGGGCGGGTGTGGCGCGGTGACGACGACGCGTCGAACGAGATCGAACGGCTCGCCGATCTGCTCCTCCTGACCCAGGGCGAGCTCGCCGAGATCGGCCTGGCTCCCGGTGAGGTGCACGCCGTCGTCGCGTTCACCGGTGTCGACCTGCCGCGGACGGAGCTGTTCGGCGTGACCCTTCTCGCTGACACGGCCGCCGTCAGCGAGATCGCCCGACTCGGCCCGCGGCTGTCGCCGACTCGGGTCGCCGAGGTTCGCGTCGCTCTCGAACACCTCTTCCCGCCGGTGACCACCGGACCGGTCACCATCCCGGTCGCGTCCGTTCCCGAGCCCGTGCTCCCCCTCGACGCGACCGCCCCGCCGACCGCCGAGCAGATCCATGAGGCGCTGCTCGAGGGCCTGCGCCACGCACCGATCGAAGAATGGATGGCGTTCCTCGACCCCGAGCAAGCTCGCCTGGTGCGTCGCTCGTTCAACGGACCGTCGCGCATCCGCGGTGCCGCAGGCACCGGCAAGACGGTCGTCGCCCTCCACCGCGCGGCCTACCTCGCCCGCGCCACCGGAGGACCGGTGCTCGTGACGACCTTCGTTCGCTCCCTGCCGGCGGTGCTTGAGTCGCTCCTGCACCGGATGGCCCCCGACGTCGTCGGCCGGGTTGAGTTCCGCAGCGTGCACGGCTTCGCCGCCGAGGTGCTCGCCGCGCGAGGCACCCGGCTCGATGTCGACGCCGAACTCGCGTCGCGCCTCTTCGACGACGTCTGGCGCCGACACGGGCTCGTCGGGCCGCTCGGCGCCATCGATCCGGCCGCCCGATACTGGTACGAGGAGGTGTCGGCGGTGCTGAAGGGCCGCGGGCTGTCGCGCTTCGAGCAGTATGCGGGGCTCGCCCGGCACGGCCGACGACGCCCCCTCACCGTCGAGCAGCGCGCCGCCGTGTGGGAGCTCTACGTCGCCTACGAGAACGCGCTCCGCGCCCGTGAGGTCGCCGACTGGCAGGACCTCATTCTCGAGGCCGACGCTGCGCTGCAGGAGCAGCCGCTCAGGAAGTACCGCGCCGTCATCGTCGACGAAGTGCAGGATCTCTCGCCGGTCATGATCCGCATGCTGCACTCCCTCGTCGGCGACATCCCCGACGGTCTCAACCTGGTCGGTGACGGGCAGCAGACGATCTACCCCGGCGGGTCCACCCTCGCCGAGGCGGGGGTGTCGATCGCCGGACGCTCCGTCGTGCTCACCACCAACCACCGCAACACGGCCGAGATCGCGGCGTTCGCCGGCCTTCTCGTGCGTGGCGACCAGCACACCGATATCGAAGGGGCGGCGACACGTGCGGATGAGGCCAACGCCCCCCGCCACGGACCGCGCCCGGTGTACACGGTCTTCCCCTCGCGGGCCGTACACGACCGCTCCCTCGTCGAACGGGTCAGGCGGATCGTTTCCGACGCCGCCGAGTCCGGGCGCGGGGTGCGCCTGGGCGACATCGGCGTGCTCGCGCTGTACGCCTGGCACGCCCAAGAGGCCGCCGAAGCGCTCGCGGAGGCCGGCATCCCGACGATCGACCTCGCCACCTACGACGGCACGCCGGCAGACGCGGTGAAGGTCGGCACGATCAAGCGCGCAAAGGGCCTGGAATTCGCGGAGGTGCTCGTCGTGCGCACCCCGCCGTATCTCGTGCAGGCGGGTGGCGGCTCGCTCGACGACGCCGCGGAGGAGCGCACCGCCCTGCAACGCCGCGAACTGTTCGTCGGCATGACTCGAGCCCGCGACGGGCTCTGGGTGGGCGTGGCCTGAGCCGATCGCGTCAGCCGTGATCGACTTACTTCGACGTCTCGAAACTGAGGCATAGACAAATCCGTCTACACTCACCAAAATGAGGTGACGTCACCCCCGACGTCCTTTTACCCAATGACTTTGCGAGACGCCTGTCGTGCCCGTAGGGGCTCCGACTAGGGGTAGCGGAGCCGACCGAGTAGCGCGTCAAAGCTCGGTGCTCGCAGAGGAGGCGGTGCCCGCCACGGTGGATCAGCAGGTGCGGTGGCGGGCACCTCACCGAGACGAAGCGGTGCCCGCCGCGGCGGATCAGGGAATGCGGCGGCGGGCACCTCACCGACTCACGCATCAGATCGTGAGAGCGGCTGAAAGAGAGTGTCGCACGTAAAACTGTGAGCTGATTAATCCGTCCCCCGAGCCGGGGACGTACAGACCGGGGGGTCTACCCGACCGGTCCGGCAAGGGATTCGACGGCCTTCCGGTCGAGGTCAGGATGCCGAGCTCCTCGCACCGTCGTGGTGAGGGCACCCGCTGCGGAACCCCAGCGCACCGCGGTCTCGAGGGTGGCGGAAGCGGCGAGCGCGGCGGCGAGTCCGCCGACGAACGCATCGCCGGCCCCGACTGTGTCGATCGCGTCGACGGCGAAGGCCGGAAGGCTCGTGGCCGGTCCACCCGCGGTCGCAAACACGACTCCGCGGGCGCCGAGAGTGACGACCACGTCGGACTCCAGACCCCCCGCGATGCTGGTCACGTCATCCTCGTCGAGCCCGGTATCGAAGCCGAATAGTTCGCCCGCCTCGATCTCGTTGACGACGAGCACGTCGACGCTGCCGAGCAACTCGGTGGCGCGGCGATCGAGCGGGGCGGCGTTGAGTACGACCCGTGCGCCGAGGGCGGCCGCACGCGCGACGACCGACTCGACGACCGCGAACGGCACCTCGAGTTGCACGACGACCACGTCACCGGAACGCAGGTCGATCGACGCCTCGGCCGACTCCGGCCAGGCGCCGTTCGCTCCCGGGATCACGACGATCGTGTTCTCGCCATGCTCGTCGACGGCGATGAGCGCGGTGCCCGAGGCGCCCGCGACCGTGCGCACCCCCGCGACGTCGACTCCGGCAGCCGCAAGGTCGCTGCGCAGCAGGGCGCCGGCGTCGTCGTCGCCGACACCGGCG
>CAZCEE010000124.1:0-6914 GCA_964497165.1 uncultured Schumannella sp.
GGCGACCTCAACCGGGTCTTCTTCTCCACTGGCGGCAGCGAAGCGGTCGAGACAGCGTTCAAGCTGGCGAAGTACTACTGGAAACTCCAGGGACGTCCGACGAAGCACAAGGTCATTTCGCGTGCGATCGCCTACCACGGCACCCCGCACGGGGCGCTGGCGATCACCGGCATCCCGGCGATGAAGGAGATGTTCGAGCCTGTCGCCCCCGGCGGCTTCCGGGTGCCGAACACGAACTTCTACCGGGCCGACGAGGTGGGCTTCGCCGGCGCCACGGAGGAGGAGTTCGGAGTCTGGGCGGCGAACCGTATCGAGGAGATGATCCTCTTCGAAGGTCCTGAGACGGTTGCCGCCGTGTTCCTCGAGCCCGTGCAGAACTCGGGCGGATGCTTCCCCCCGCCCCCCGGCTACTTCCAGCGCGTGCGGGAGATCTGTGACCGCTACGACGTGCTGCTCGTCTCCGACGAGGTGATCTGCGCGTTCGGGCGCATCGGTCACATGTTCGCGTGCGATGCCTACGGCTACGTGCCCGACATGATCACCTGCGCGAAGGGGATGAGCTCCGGATACTCCCCGATCGGAGCGACCATCGTCTCCGACAAGGTCTACGAGCCATTCCGCCATGGCACGACGGCGTTCTACCACGGGTACACGTTCGGCGGGCATCCCGTGTCGGCGGCGGTCGCGCTCGAGAACCTCGCGATCTTCGAAGAGGAGGGGCTCAACGAACGGGTGCGCACCCTCTCGCCCGTGTTCCGATCGACGCTCGAGAAGCTGAAGGATCTGCCGATCGTCGGCGACGTGCGCGGCGACGGGTACTTCTTCGGCATCGAGCTGGTGAAGGACAAGGCGACGAAGACGACATTCGACGACGACGAGTCGGAGCGTCTGCTGCGCGGCTTCCTGTCGAAGGCGCTCTTCGATGCGGGCTTGTACTGCCGCGCCGACGACCGCGGCGACCCCGTCATCCAGCTCGCTCCCCCGCTCACCGTCGGCGAACCGGAGTTCGACGAGATCGAGTCGATTTTGCGCGGCGTTCTCTCCGAGGCGTGGACGCGGCTTTAGCCGCTCGCGATTACGCCGGGCTCTCGTTCTGGCACGCGACGGCTGGTGACCTGACGCCGCGGGCGGGGCTCGATGGGGACACCGACGCGGATGTCGCGATCATCGGGGGCGGACTCACCGGGCTGTGGACCGCGTGGTACCTGCTGGAGCGCAATCCCGGCTTGCGGATCGTGGTGCTCGAGAAGGAGATCGCCGGTTTCGGGGCGTCGGGTCGCAACGGCGGGTGGTGCAGCGCGTTGTTCCCGCGTTCGACCGCGTCGCTGGAGCGTGCGCACGGGCGGGAGGCGGCCGTGCACATGCGTCGCGCGATGATCGGCACGGTCGCCGAGGTGGGCTGCGTCACCGACGGTCTCGGCATCGACTGCGACTTCACCCGCGGCGGCACGATCGCCTACGCCCGATCCGAGGTGCAGAAACGTGCGGCCCTCGCCGAGATCGCCGAAGCCGAGCACTACGGCGTCGACGAGATCGGATGGCGGGGCTCCGACGACGCGCACGCGGCGGGAGCGCTCGGGGCGAGCTTCGACCGCAACTGTGCGAGCCTGCATCCCGCGAAACTCGTGCGGGGGCTCGCCGCGGTGCTCGAGGCGCGCGGGGTGCGCATCTTCGAGCACACCGCGGTGACCGCGGTGTCGACCGGGCGAGTCGAGACCGCGAGCGGCGTCGTGTCGGCCGAGAAGGTCGTCGTCGCGACGGAGGGCTACACCGCGACGTTCCCCGCGACGCGCCGCCGCATCCTGCCGCTGTATTCGCTGATGATCGCCAGCGAGCCGCTGCCCACGGCGTTCTGGGACGAGGTGGGCATCGCCCACGGGCAGACCTTCACCGACTACCGCCATCTGCTGATCTACGGGCAGCGCACCGCCGACGACCGGTTCGCGTTCGGCGGCCGCGGCGCCCGGTACCACTGGGGCAGCGCCATCCGACCGGGCTATGACCGCGTGCCGCGCGTGTTCGAGCACCTGCGTCGCACGCTCGTCGAACTGTTTCCGCAGGCCGCCGGCGCCGCGATCACCCACCGCTGGGGCGGGCCGCTCGGGGTTCCGCGCGACTGGCACGCGTCGGTGACGTACGACCCGGCGACCCGGATCGGGCGGGCCGGCGGCTATGTCGGCGACGGGCTCTCGACGACGAACCTCGCGGGGCGGACGCTCGCCGACCTGCTGACCGGTGCCGACACCGACCTCACCCGCCTGCCCTGGGTCGGCCACCGCTCCCCCGACTGGGAACCCGAGCCGCTGCGCTTCCTCGGAGCCAACGCCGGGATGTTCGCCATGTCGGCCGCCGACGTCGAGGAGCGCATCACGCGACGTCGGTCGGTCATTGCGCGCGTGATGGGCCCACTCGTCGGGCACTGACGGGCGGGGCTCACCCGAGCGGTGCGAAGAAACCGTCGATCTCGGCGAGGTCGGCAGGAGTGGGACGCCAGCCGTTGCCCGCGGCGGCGTTCGCCCGAATCTGCTCCGGTTTCGTCGCCCCCGCGATGACGCTCGACAGCTCCGGGCGGGCGAGGAACCAGCCGAAGGTCGCCTCGAGGATGCCGACCCCGCGCGCCACGGCGAAAGCTTCGAACGCCTCGATCGCATCCCACGGCGCCTTCTCGTGCACCTCGGGACGCTGGCGGCCGATACGTGTGTCGGCGGGCAGTTCGGTGCGCGAGAACTTGCCGGTGAACAGCCCGTTGGCGAGAGGGAAGAACGGCAGGAATCCGAGCCCGAGCCGCTCGACCGTCGGGATGACGTCGGCCTCGACCTCGCGGGCGAGCAGGCTGTACTGGTTCTGGGCGGACACGAACCGCGCCGTGGCGAGGCGGGTCGCCTCCGCGTCTGCCTCCGCCAACTGGGCGGCGTCGAAGTTCGAGTTGCCGATCTCGCGCACCTTCCCCTCGCGCACGAGTTCGTCGAGCGCGCCGAGGGTCTCGGCGATGGGAACGGTCGGGTCGGGAGTGTGCTGCTGGTAAAGGTCGATGGTCTCGATCCCGAGACGTTGCAGCGAGCCCTCGACGGCGGCGCGGATGTAGGCACGGCCGCCCCGCGGGCCGAGGTCGGCAAGCGGACTCCCCATCGTCGTGTGGCCGAACTTGGTGGCGATGATCGCGTCGTCCCGGCGCCCGGCGAGGGCGGCACCCAGTCTCGTCTCGCTGAGACCGTACTCGGCACCGTAGACGTCGGCGGTGTCGAAGAACGTGACGCCGGCGTCGAGAGCCGCGTGGACGACGGCGTCGGTGCCCGCCTGTTCGAGGGTGAGCGTGCCGGGCCGGCCGAGGTTGTTGCAGCCGAGACCGACCACTGAGACCGCGAGCGTTGAACCCCCGAGGGTGCGCGTTTCCATTCCGCCAGCCTAGGCAGCGTCCTTCCCAGGTGCTGACGGGAGCCTCCCTGCACGATGTCCGATTCCCGCGATCCCGGGTCGGGGGCGGCGTCTACGCTCGACGCATGACCACCACCCCCGCGGCCCTGCGTCGCATGCACAGCCCGATCGGGCGCATCGAGATCGTCGGCGACGGCGCGGCCGTGATCGGCCTCGCGATCGAACGCGACGGGTCGTTGCCGCACGATGAGCTGCCGGAAGTCTCCGACGCCGTACTCGACCGGGCGGCCCTGCAGCTCGAGCAGTACTTCGCCGGCCGGCGCCACGACTTCGACGTTCCGGTGAGCCTCGCCGCGGGCACGGCCTTCCAGCGCTCGGTGTGGGAGCAGCTCGTCGACCTCGAGTGGGGTGAAGTCGTGTCCTACGGCGACCTCGGCCGCGGAACCGGCCGGGCAACCGCCGGGCGCGCCGTCGGCGGTGCGGTCGGCGCCAACCCGGTGCCGATCATCGTGCCGTGCCACCGGGTGCTCGGCAGCGACGGCACGATCACCGGCTACAGCGGCGGCGAAGGCATCCCGACCAAGTCCTGGTTGCTGGCGCACGAGGGCATCGCGCATCGCGTGCCCCGGGGATACGAAGCAGTGGCCCTGTTCGATCTCGAAGCCGGTCGGGCGGAAGCGGCCGTGGAGAATTCCGCCCAGCGGCCTGGCGCAGCGTGAGCCGACCCGAGATCCTCGTCGGCGACGATGGCACGCCGTGCTGCGGCTGGATCGGCACTGACCTGACGTACCGCCGTTACCACGACGAGGAGTGGGGCACCCCGCTTCACGGCGATCGGCCGCTGTTCGAGAAGATCTGCCTCGAAGGATTCCAGGCTGGGCTGTCCTGGATCACGATCCTTCGCCGGCGACCGGGATTCCGTGAGGCGTTCGACGGCTTCAAGATCGACACGGTCGCCGCCTACGCCGACGACGACATCGAGCGGCTGATGGTGGATGAGCGCATCATCCGCAACCGGGCCAAAGTGCTCGCGACGATCGGCAACGCGCGCATTGCCGCCGACCTCGTTGGTGCGCGGCCCGGCGCGCTCGACGATCTCATCTGGGGTTTCGCCCCGTCGACGACACGGCCCCGGCCCCGCACGTGGGCCGACATCCCCGCGGTCACGCCCGAATCGGAGGCGCTCAGCGCGGCGCTGCGGAAGCTGGGGTTCCGATTCGTCGGGCCGACGACGATGTACGCCCTCATGCAATCCGCAGGGCTCGTCGACGACCACCTTTCGGAGTGCTGGCGCGCTGGCGCATAGTGCGGAGGCCAGTTCTGGCCTCCGCCGCGACGCCAGCGCCGACGCCCGTCCCGGGCGTCGGGTCACTTAGACGACGAGATCCAGCTCGCCCGCCGCCCCTGGTTCGACCCGGATCCCCTCAGCGGCGGCCCAAGCCAGCAGCGACGCCACGTCGGGATGATCGAGCTCGGCGAGTAGCAGGCGGCGGGTGAACGCTCCCTTGCCCTTCTTGTTGAAGTGGTTGAGCGCGCGCTTGCGGCCGTCCGCCCCCTCGCTCACCACCCGGAGGTAGACCGAGTCAGCGCGATCGGGAGCAGGGCCGAGCGCCGCATAGCCTTCGGAGCGCAGGTCGAGGACGAGCCCCTCCCGAGCGGCGAGAGCCGCACTGAGCGGTGGGCGCCAGATCTTGCCGAGCGTCGTTCCGGGCAGCCGGGAATCGTGCGACAGCCGATAGCCGGGAATCGGGTCGAGAGCGCCGCAGAACCCGAACAACGCCGAGGAGATCGCCAGATGCTGCGCGGCGAACCGCCGTGTGCTCGCCGGAAGGGATGCGGCATCCAGCTCCTCGAACAGCACCCCGTCGTACCTGTCGATCGCGGCCATCGTCGGTGAGGTCGTGACGACCCGGTTGCGAGCTGCCTCCCGCGCGCTCGCGGGACCGAGGCGCAGCATCCCCGTCGCTGCGGCGAGGTTACGCGAGAGGGCCTTCAGCGCGGACAGCGCCTGACGGCGAGCGGCCGTGAGCTCAGGGAAGGAGAGCGCCGTGAGGTCAAGCGGCGGTCCGTCCCCACCGTCACGTTTGGTTTCGGATGGCGGGAGCAGGATCAGCACGGTTGAGATTCGCGGCCTAGGACCGCACGAAGGCGACGATCTGATCGACCAGGACCGGAACGGGGTACACCGAGTCGACGGTGATCCGCGGTACGGCACCCGACTCGCCACCCCACGGCTCCCACTCGTCGAGACTCTGCTCGACGGCGTGCCAGGTAGGTTCGGCGATGTGCGCGAGCTGACGGCCGCGCGCTTCGAGGCGGGCGCGGTGCACACCCTCGTCGGAGCAGACGACTTCGATGAACCGGATCGGGATGCCGCGACGCGCGGCAAGTTTGAGCCACTGCTCCCGCGCCGGCTCGACCGCGTTGACGGCATCGACGACGACCCCTCCGACGCTCGCCACGACCGCCTCGGCGATCGTCTCGGCGACGAGGTAGGCGGCGAGGCCGGTCGGTTGGTCGGCGTCGATCCCCGCGGACAGAATCGCCGACTCGATCGGGTCGACCGACACCACAGGCAGGCCGAGTACCGCTGCCGTCTCCTCGGCGACGGTGCTCTTGCCTGTTCCGGGGAGCCCGGCCATCACGATGAGCATGCGCCCTCCCGCTGTCGGGTCAGGAAACGAGGCTGGCGGTGCCGGCGATGATCGTCACCGTGTCGTTCTGCACCGAGAGGAAGCCGTCTTCCGCCAGTGCGGTCACGACCGACCCGTCGAGCAGCGTCACCCGCACCTCGCCTGAAGCAAGGATGCCGAGCACCGGCTCGTGACCGGCGAGGATGCCGATCTCGCCGATGGTCGTGCGCGCCACGATCTGCCGCGCCTCGCCCGACCACACCTCGTGATCGGCGGCGACGACGCTGACCGAGAGCGACTTGACGTCGGCCATGCTTACCCGTTGTCCTTCTGGATCTTCGCCCACTGAGCCTCGACCATGTCGATGCCGCCGACGTTGAAGAACGCCTGCTCGGCGACGTGGTCGAACTCGCCCTTGACGATCGCGTCGAACGACTCGACGGTCTCCTTGAGCGGAACGGTCGAACCCTCGACGCCGGTGAACTTGGTCGCCATGTAGGTGTTCTGCGAGAGGAACTGCTGGATGCGGCGCGCACGCGACACCGTGATCTTGTCTTCCTCGGAGAGCTCGTCGACACCGAGGATCGCGATGATCTCCTGGAGTTCCTTGTTCTTCTGCAGGATGGCCTTGACGTTCGTCGCGACGCGGTAGTGGTCCTCGCCCAAGTAGCGGGGGTCGAGGATGCGCGAGGTCGACGACAGCGGGTCGACGGCCGGGTAGAGGCCGCGCGAGGCGATCTCACGCGACAGCTCCGTCGTGGCGTCGAGGTGGGCGAAGGTGGTCGCCGGCGCCGGGTCGGTGTAGTCGTCGGCGGGCACGTAGATCGCCTGCAGCGAGGTGATCGAGTGGCCACGCGTCGAGGTGATGCGCTCCTGGAGGATGCCCATCTCGTCGGCGAGGTTCGG
>CAZCEE010000125.1:0-6911 GCA_964497165.1 uncultured Schumannella sp.
GTCGCCGCGTTCTACGTGTCGTGGCGCATGCACACCTTCCGCATCACCGACGAGGTGGTCGAGGTGCGCAGCGGGGTGCTGTTCCGCACCCACCGCAAGGCGCGACTCGACCGCATCCAGGGTGTCTCGATCGTCCGTCCGTTGTTCGCCCGCCTCTTCGGAACGGCGAAGCTCGAAGTCGAGGTCGCGGGGCAGGATGCGAACGTGCCGCTCGCCTACCTCGGCAACGCGGCGTCCGACGCGCTGCGGGGCGACATCCTGCGGCTTGCCTCCGGGTCGCGGGCCGGGGCTGCCGCAACAAGTGCGGGCGCGGCCGGCGGATCGGTGATCGACCGTCGCGTGTCGGAACTGCTCGCCCCCGAACTCGACCCGTCGCTCGCGCCCCCCGAATCGGTCGTGCGCATGCACCCGCGCCGGCTGATCGGCTCGACCCTGTTGAGCGGCACGACGCTCGGCCTCGTCATCCTGCTCGGCGTGGCGGTCACCGGCATCGTGCTCGCGGTCGGCGGCGTTGACGAACTGTTCTGGACCCTGTTCACCCTCATCCCGATCGCCTTCGGTCTTGCCTCGTACCAGGTGAACCGGGTGCTCAAGTTCTTGCGGTACTCGATTGCGGCCACCCCCGACGGCGTGCGCATCGGCTACGGGCTGCTCTCGACGCGCAACGAGACGGTGCCCCCGGGGCGCATCCATTCGGTCGCGGTGAGCCAGAGCATCTTCTGGCGCCCGGCGGACTGGTGGACGATCCGCATCAACCGCGCCTCGCGGCAGACCTCGTCGGATGGGCAGAGCTCGCAGCAGAGCACCGTCGTGCTGCCGGTCGGGTCGCGCGACGACGTGTTCCGGGTGCTCGAGCTGCTGCTGCCCGGGCTGGTCGCCGACGGCGGTGATGCGCGCGAACTGCTGGAGCGCGGACTCGCGGGCCGCGGGCCGGACGCCGACTTCACGACCTCTCCCCGCCGGGCCGCCGTGCTGCGCTGGTTCTCGTGGCGCCGTAACGGCTTCGCGCTCTTCCCCGGCGCGGTGCTGCTGCGTCGCGGCGCGATCTGGCGTGAGCTTGCGATCGTGCCGACCCCGCGGGTGCAGAGCGTCGCGATCGAGCAGGGGCCGATTTATCGGGGCCTGCGGCTCGCCCAGGTGCACGTGCACACCGTCGCGGGGCCGATCTCGCCGGCCCTCGGCGCCCTCGACGCGCAGGATGCCGAAGGCTTCTTCCGGGATGCCGCGGTCGCCGCGGTCGCCGCTGCGGGCACCGACACCAGCCACCGCTGGCGTTCGGGCGAGCAGTGACCACCGAGGTCATCTCGTGACGCGATCAGGGCGCCTCGGCATCGGCATCATCGGCGCCGGACGGGTCGGGCCGGTACTCGGCGCTGCGCTCGGCGGGGCCGGCCACGCGATCGTCGGCATCTCCACGGTGTCGGATGCGGGCCGCGAGCGTGCCGACGTACTGCTGCCGGGCGTGCCGGTGCTCACCGTGCCCGATGTGGTCGAACGTGCCGAGTTGGTGCTGCTCGCCGTTCCGGCCGCGGAACTCGCGGGCCTGGTCGCGGGTCTCGCGGCGACCGGGGCGTGGCAGCCCGGGCAACTCGTCGTGCACACCGCCGCGGAGTTCGGCATCGGCGTACTCGCCCCGGCGACGGCGGCCGGGGTCATCCCGCTCGCCCTGCATCCGGCGATGGCGTTCACCGGAACGAGCCTCGATCTGGTGCGTCTGCGCGAATCGTGGTGTGCGGTAACCGCGCCGACGCCGGTGCTGCCGATCGGCCAGGCGCTCGTCGTCGAGATGGGAGCGGAGCCCGTTGTGATCGCCGAGGCTGATCGAGCGGCCTACGCCGACGCGATCGCGGCCGCCAGCGGGTTCTCGGCGGCGATCGTCGCGCAGGCCGCCGGCACTCTCGCCGGGATCGGCGTCGAACGACCGGGCAGCGTGCTCGGCCCGTTAGTGCGGTCGGCGGTCGAGAACGCGCTCGACGCGGCGGGCGTTGCCGACGCCGCTACGATCGACGCGGAGGCACCGGAACAGTGAGCAGTCCGCTCGTCGTGGAGACGATCGCCGGAATCCGGTCCGAGCTCGAGGCGCTGCGGTCGGCTGGCAAGACCGTCGCGCTGGTCCCCACCCTCGGCGCCTTACACCAGGGGCACCTCGCCCATGTGGCGCGGGCGCGCCAACTCGCGGATGTCGTCGTCGTCTCGATCTTCGTCAACCCGCTGCAGTTCGGAGCGAACGAAGATCTCGCGAAGTACCCGCGTGACTTCGACGGCGACCTCGCCCAGTTGCAGCCGTTGGGAGTCGACTACGTGTTCGCGCCGACGCCCGCGGAGATGTATCCGGATGGCGGCACCCAGGTGAAGGTCACCGGCGGCCCCGTCGCGGGGCTCCTCGAGGGCCGTTCGCGTCCCGGCCATTTTGACGGCGTGCTCACGGTCGTCGCGAAGCTGCTGCAGATCGTGCAGCCGAACGTCGTAACCTTCGGGCAGAAGGATGCGCAGCAACTGTTTCTCGTGCAGCGCATGGTGCGCGACCTGAACATCCCGGTGAGCGTCGAAGTCATCGAGACGGTGCGCGAAGACGATGGTGTGGCGATGTCGAGCCGCAACCGCTACCTCGGGCCGAATGAGCGGAAAGCCGCGCAGGCGCTCAGTCGAGCGCTCGAGGCCGCCCAGTCGGCGGGCGACCGGGGCATCGACACCGTGCTCGCGGCTGCGCAGGCGGTGCTGATGGATGAGAAGCTGGTGACCCTCGACTACCTCAAGGTCGTCGACCCGAAGACGTTCCTTCCTGTGGATGACGGCTACCGGGGGCCGGCGCGGGTGTTGATCGCCGCGAAGGTCGGCCCGGCCCGCCTCATCGACAACGATTCCCTATACCTGAATTGAGCCTCCGCTGTGACTGACGAGACGCCTGAAATCGAGGACATCGCCGAGCAGAAGGCTGTCCGGCTGGCAAAGCGCGCGCGGTTGATTGAGGATGCCGAGACGGCCGGCGAGGGTGCGTATCCGGTTTCCGTACCGATCACGCATTCGATCGCGGAAGTTCGGGCCAAGTTCCCGGACCTCTCGGTCGACTCCGTCACCGGCGAGGTCGTCGCGGTCGCCGGGCGCGTCGTTCATCTACGCAACACGGGGAAACTGTGTTTCGCGGCGCTGCAGGCGGGCGACGGGTCGCGCATCCAGGCGATGGTGTCGCTCGCGGAGGTGGGCGAGGAGTCGCTGGAGCGCTGGAAGGATCTCGTCGACCTCGGCGACTTCGTCTTCGTCTCGGGTGAGGTGATCTCAAGCAGGCGGGGGGAGCTCAGCATCCTCACCGCCGACTGGAAGATCGCGTCGAAGGCGCTCATGCCGCTGCCCAACCTGCACACCGAGCTCTCCGACGAGACCCGGATGCGGCAGCGCTACCTCGACCTCATCACGCGCGAGCAGGCTCGCAACACGGTGCGCGCGCGGGCGACGGCGGTCGCGAGCCTGCGGACGACGTTCGCCGGCCACGACTACCTCGAGGTCGAGACGCCGATGCTGCAGACGCTCCACGGCGGAGCATCCGCTCGGCCCTTCGTCACCCACAGCAATGCGTTCGACACCGAACTGTTCCTGCGCATCGCCCCCGAGCTGTTCCTCAAGCGCGCCGTCGTCGGCGGGCTCGAGCGGGTGTACGAGATCAATCGCAACTTCCGCAACGAGGGGGCCGACTCGACCCACAGCCCCGAGTTCGCGATGCTCGAGTCGTACCAGACCTGGGGCGACTACACGACGATGGCCGACCTCACGCAGGAGCTGATTCAGAACGCCGCCCGAGCGGTCGCCGGGTCGACGACCGTGACCTGGGCCGACGGCACCGAGTTCGACCTCGGCGGCGACTGGGCGCGGCTGCCGATGTACGCCTCGCTGAGCGAAGCGGCGGGCGTCGAGATCACCCCGCAGTCGACCGTGCCCGAGCTCGAGAAGCTGGCCGCCAGCGTTGGCGTCGAGGTCGACCTCCCCACCCACGGCAAGCTGGTCGAAGAGCTGTGGGAGCACTTCGTGAAAGGCTCGCTCGTCGCCCCGACGTTCGTGATGGACTTCCCCGTCGACACCTCCCCGCTGGTGCGCGACCACCGCAGCATCCCGGGCGTCGTCGAGAAGTGGGACCTCTACGTTCGTGGCTTCGAACTCGCCACCGGCTACTCCGAACTCGTCGACCCCGTCATCCAGCGCGAACGCTTCGTCGAGCAGGCCAAGCAGGGTGCGCTCGGCGACGTCGAGGCGATGCGGCTCGACGAGGAGTTCCTGCGGGCGATGGAACACGGGATGCCGCCGATGGGCGGAATGGGGATGGGGGTCGACCGGTTGCTGATGGCGATCACCGGCCTCGGCATCCGCGAGACGATCCTCTTCCCGCTCGTCAAGTAGCGCGTTCGCCGAGGTCTACCCCCGAAGTGGCGGTGGTGCGGGTGAGGTGTGCTCGATATTCTTCGAGAACCCCCGAAATCCTTTCCGCCCCCGCTGAAGGAACATCCCGTGCCGAAGAACCCGGCCCGGCGTATCCCCGTGATGATCGCGCTTGCCGTTCTCGTCGGCGTCGGATTCGCCTCGATCCCGGCTCCCGCGCGCGCCACGGATGGGCCGGTGGCGGTACCCGTCAGCCCGGTCGACGGCGTCGTTTTCGACGTGGGCGACTTCGAGTTCGTGTGGACGGCGCCGCGCGCCGCGACCGACTACGAGCTGCGCAGTGGCCTCGACGGCAGGGTCGACGTCGCGGGCGCGCTCGTCGATGCCCCCTCAACCACGACGTTGCTGTTGTCGACGTCGGCCCTCGCGGTCAGCGGGCTTCCGGAGGGCACGTACTACTGGCAGGTGCGGGCTCTCGACGCCGCAGGCGAAGCCGGTCCCTGGTCGCCTATCAGGGAGGTCACCGTCGACCTGCCGGGCGAGGGCGGCGGATTGCAGCTCGAAACCCTCGCGCTTGACGACTACGCCGTCGACCAAGTGGCCCAGCCGCAGGTGGTCGCACCCGAGGGTCCTGGCGCCGTCGGCATGATCTCGATCCTGATCGCGAGCCTCTTCTCGGTGGTGCTTCTGGGCGTGGTTCTGCGGCGAGCTGCGGCTGTTAGGGTTCGAACGTGAGCGACAAGACGCCCCGCACCCCCGGTGAGAAGCCGCAGATCTCGCCGGCCCGCATCACCGTGTGGATTGCCGTCGCCGGAATCGGACTCTTCCTGCTCATCAGCGGAATCGTCGGCATCATCGCCAAAGGCTGATGGACCGCCGCAGCTCGCGTCTGGTGATGATCGCCGGACTGGTCCTGATCGTCGGCATCGTCGTGATCGCCTGGATCGCCGCCGCATAACTGCCAGTGGGCCTGAGTTCGGCGGTAGGACGGGCGGCGTGCTGTGACCGTTTGCAGGAAAAGACGGACCCGTACCGCCGGTTCTCCTGACGCGACTGGTAGTCGCATCCTCCCATTCCTGCAAATGGGTGCTCTCTCCACGGAGAGGCAGGCAGTCAGGCACCGGAACAGCGCGGGCGTCGATCCTGACGGGATGACCGAACTGAGTGACGAGATCCTGCGATGGGGTGGTGCGGCGAAGACGGTTGAACTTCGCACGGCCGGTTTCACCAAGACTCAGCTGGCGGCGGCGGTGAGAACGCGACGGCTCCTGCGACCGCGCAAGGCGTGGTACGTGTCGCCGTCGACTCCGTCGGCCTTGGTGGCTGCGGTGCGGGTCGGCGGTCGCGCGACGTGTGTCACGGCACTGCATCATCACGACGTGTGGCTGACCGACCACGTCCCCCTGGTGCACGTGGCGGTTCACCGGTCGGCAAGTCGGCTTCGCGCGGTGTCGAATCCACGCGAACGGCAGACGACGATCAGCGACGCCGTCGTGCATTGGGTCGACACCCCGCGCCCGCGACTCGCGACCGGGTCACGTCTGCTCGAGCCGCCGACGGCAGTGCTCCGGGATGTCGTCGGATGCCTCACCGGCGAGGAGCTCCTCGCTACGGTCGAATCGGCGCTTCACCGCGGCTATGTCACCGCGGGAGAGTGGACGGCACTCCTGGCCGGGATGTCGCGGGGTGAGCAGGCCTTCCTTGAACAGGCTTCCGGCCTGTCGGGGAGTGGAGTCGAAACGCTGTTCGTCTCGCGGACCCGCCGTCTCGGGCTGCCCGTTCGACAGCAGGTGCAGATCGGCCCCGACCGAGTCGACGCGCTCATCGGTGACAGGCTGGTCGTCGAACTCGACGGGGCGAAGTTCCATGATCCGCATGTCGACCACGTCCGCGACGCACGGCTCGTGATCGCCGGTCGTCATGTCTTGCGCTTCGACTATTGGCAGGTGCTCTACGACTGGCGCACCGTCGAGCAAGCCGTGCTCGCGTCGGTCATCCGGGGCGACCACCGCTGGTGACGCATCCCATTTGCAGGAAAAGTGCCCGACCTTCTGCAGCTCGGCGGCGCAGCCACCTCGCAATCCCGGAGGCTTCCTGCAAACGGTCACCTCTGCCCGACCGTTACCCTGGATGCATGCCGGAAGACTTCTGGGGCAACGCAATCTTCTCGCTCGTACCGACCGTGCTGTTCGGGCTGCTGTTCTGGTTCGTGTTCCGCTCAATCATCCGCTCCGACCGCGCCGAGCGTGAGGTCGCGGCGCAGGTCGAGGTCGAGGAACGCGCCAAGCGCGCCGCAGCGAAGGAACGCGCCGACTCCTGAGAGCCGACGCGTTCGCGTCGTCGATTCCGAGCGTCAGGCCTCGGGAGTCGGCGGGGGTGTCTTCGGCGTGCGGGGCTTCTTCACGGGGGCATCGGTCGCTGCCGGCGTCTCGGTGACCGGCGTCTCGGCGGCCGGCGTCTCGACGATCGGGACGGTCGGCGCGGTTTCCGGAGCCGCAACCGCGTCGGCACTCGGAACGGCCGTCACCGCGGCGTTCTTCTTC